>CAYNPN010000001.1:0-108342 GCA_964399085.1 Hadarchaeota archaeon (SeqCode)
AAGTCATAAATTTAACCTAATTTCGGAAATATTGGCTATTCAGTGACTGGTTTCGGACCTTCTTTTTAGGTTCTGGCTACGCTAACCTATTCTCTATTGAAAGATTTTCCCCCAATAACCCGGTAAATATCGACCTGCTTCCGCTCGATCGGGTTTTTCCAGAGCAAGGTAGGTCAATCGGAACTAAGCACTACACGAACTATTCCCCATGATCAAGCTTTGCACAGTAAAAAAAACGAAATACAAATCCGACACATTTCTCACAGAAATGAAACCGCTGAACCCATACCAATTATATTTTTATTAAAGAGTAAGAGTTGTGATGAAGTTTTCTTCTCTCTCTTCGATGTCAAATCCCAACTCCTTACACAAACTTCTCATACGATCGCTTTCTTTGGGGGGAATAGTCCAAATCCTCTCCAATCCCTTGTCTTTAGCAACTCCTATTATCGAGTCGAGTAATTTCTTTCCCAATCCAAGTCCCTTCCAAGGGTCTCCGACCACAACAGCAAACTGGCATGAGTTATCCTCCGGATAAACCTCAAGACCGGATACTCCAATAATTCTTTTCTCATCTTCTTCCTCTATCTCTCCAACGATGGTCATATTTCTACGGTAATCTACGTTAGTATACCTAACCATATCTTCATGAGTAATTTCTTTAACGGAGCCGAAGAATCTATATTGCCACTTGTCTTCGGAGAAGGAATTCCAAAGCTCAAAGATTGAAGGTTCGTCCTCGGGGCGGATTGGGCGTATAGTCACTCTTCTTTCATCCTTCATCTGCCATTCTTCCCTATACTTCCGAGGGTATGGTTCGATGACCAGATGTTCATTTTCCTCTGGCTCGCCTAAAGCTAATTCTTTATCAATCACTATTCGGGCATCAAGGGCGAGAAAATCTCCATCTATTAAACTCAGAGGGTTCACGTCTAACTCTTTTATCTCGGGGAAATCTATGATCAATTTTGAAAGATTATTGAGGTGCTTCTGTAGTGATTTTAGAACCTCCGAGGAACTATCAGGTTCCTCCAGTTTCTCATAAATTTTTGTATCCTCTATCAAAAGCTGAGCCAAATTCTGGTTAAGAGGTGGGAAACCAATTGAGGTATCCTCATAGTACTCCACATCAGTGCCACCCTTTCCGAACATCAACACTGACCCAAATACCGGATCGCGCTTTGATCCCATAATTAGCTCGACTTCCGGATCTTCCATCATCTTTTGTACAGTTACCCCTTCTATCTCAGCATTCGGGCGTTTCTCGTTCACGTTTTCCATTATCTCCTCGTAAGCCTCTTTCACGTCGGCCTCCGAACAAAGGTTCAACTTTACACCTCCCACTCCACTTTTGTGGGTTATATCATGTGAGAAGACCTTGAGAGCTACCGGAAAACCAATATTACAAGCGTGCATCGAAGCCTCATCCGAAGAAGACGCTGTCTGTATTGGGGGGCTTGAAATATTGTAGGTATCCAAAACCTTTTTCGATTCAGCTTCCGAGAGAATTGTTCTATCTTCTCTAGCTGTTCTCTCTAGCATGGCTTTAATGTGGTGTTTAGGGGGAATCCTTTCTCCGGAGAACTCTTCAGGGATTTCGAGCAGTCTTTCCAGATTTCTTCCGTAACGATACAGGTACATATAGACCTTTACAGACTGTTCGGGAGCAAACTGAACTGAAAAACCTTTTTCGCGAAGTAATTCGCGTCCTTTCTGGACCTTTTCTCCGCCCATCCAACTGGCAAGTATTGGTTTATCGGTCTTATCTTTAAACTCCGCTATCGCTTTCGCCGGATCTTCAGGAGACAATGGCCCCACTGGAGCGTAAATACAAAGGACTCCATCGACCTTTTTATCCTTCAGACAACAATCAAGCGCAGTCCGGTACTCATCGGAGGCAGCATCACCCGTCACATCCACCGGATTCTCGATGCTTGCCCGCTCGGGTAAGGCCTCGCGTAATTCATTTCTAGTTTCCTCCGACAAGGTGGCTAATTCTCCTCCACGTTCGATAATTGCATCTGAAGCCATTGCTCCGGGACCCCCAGCATTGGTTACTATAGCCAACCGCGGACCTTCGGGTAAGCTATGTTTAGCAAGAATCTCGGAGGAAGTGAAGAGATCCTCTATATCATCCACTCTGGTTATTCCCGCCCTTTTGAAAGCGGCTTCATAAACCTCGTCGGATCCGGCCAAAGATCCTGTGTGAGATGCAACCGCCTTTGCACCACCTTCATATTTTCCAGATTTGACAGCTAATATTGGCTTGGCTCTGGCAAAACCTCTAGCAGCACTAAGGAATTTCCCCGGATCCTGGATGGCCTCTACGTACATGAGGATGCTTTTTGTATCTGGATCTCTACCGAAGTAATCTATCAAATCGCCAAAATCGACGTCGAGCATATTTCCTACGGAAACGAAAGCATTGAAGCCGAAATTGGCGGAAATGGCCCAATCTAAAATTGAAGACGCAAGAGCACCACTCTGAGAAAGGAATACTTCATTCCCTGACTCCGGCATCTGATCAGTGAAGGATACATTTAGCCCCTCAGGGGGGTTGATAATTCCGAGGGAGTTGGGTCCCAAAATTCTAATACCATAGTCTTCCCTTATTTTTTCAATTTTCTCCTCCCTTCTCTTACCTTCCGGCCCAATCTCCCTGAATCCAGCGGTTATAATAATAAGACCTGGAATCCCGGCTTCTCCGCATTCCTCGACCAAATCCGGAACAGTTGGGGTTGGCGTCGCTATTACCCCGAGATCAATTGACTCAAAAATGTCCTTTACACTAGGGTAAGTCTCTTTTTCCAAAACTGTATCTCGATTAGGATTCACTGGAAAGATTTTGCCCTTTGAACGAGATAATAAGTTATCCATCAAGACGAGCCCTACTGAACCCTCTCTTTCTGTTGCTCCGATGAGGGCAATATTCTCTGGTTCAAAAATCTTTTCTAAATTTCTTGCAGTCATAGTTATGTAAATATTACTGGATTTGTATAAATACAGTACCTCCGTAAGTAATTTTAGTTTTCTCTCCTTTGCGTAGTTTGGAGGAAATCAAAGGGAGGGTAAGGGGTAAAAGACCCCCGTCCTCTCGGACGGAGGCTGGTCCGGATTTCCTCTAGGAGGTCAACACATCCTACTAGAAAGATTTCGGACCAGTGAAAAACTATCTGGCGAATCTCTTAAATCGTTTGCCTCGCTCTTCGACCCGGCGCCGAACTCCCTCTACGATTCCTTCGACCTCGCCCAGTCGGTTATAAAGATGGGAATGAACGAGGCTTCCGCGGAGAGGCAGTCGAAACCCTCGCCGGACGTAATCCTGAGAAGACTACACGAGGTGGACGAGGGAAACGCCCGGGAGGAACTGGAAAAACTCAACGAACAAATTTTGAAAAACTTGCCCTTGCCGGAGAATCCGAAGATCGCCATTGACTTCACTACAATTCCCTACTACGGGGAGGAGGATCCCGAACTCGTGAGCGATTCCAGACTGCCCGGCACGAAGCTTGGGATCAAGTTCGCGGTGCTGAGCGTCGTCGAGGAGGGGAAGACCATAACCCTGAAGGCACGGCAGGTCAGCCCATTGGAGTCGGACGCCTCGGTGCTGGGAGATTTGCTCGATTACGCCGAAAATTTGGTCGATCCGTGCCTAGTGCTGCTCGACAGGGGTTTCTACTCCGTGGACGCGATTGGAGAGCTCAAATCGAGAAAAATGGGCTTCATAATGCCGGCAAAGAAGACGAGCCCGGTCAAGAAAGTCTGCAAAGACTTCGAGAGAGGTAAAGCACCGGGCGAGACAGACCACACAATCTCGGGCAGCGAAGGCGAAGAAAAAGTTCGACTGTTGCTCACGGAAAGGGAGACAGAAAACGGAACGGAAGTCCACCCATTCATCACCAACCTGGACATCGACCCGGATGAAGCGTCTGAGAACTACGGGTGGCGCTGGCGAATCGAGACGAATATCCGGGAGCTCGGAAAGTTCAAACCGTTCACCACGAGCCAGTCGATGGATTTGCGACGTCTGTATTTCCTCGTCAGCATGACCCTGTACAATCTGTGGATTCTAACCCGCAACGGGAATGAGCGTCCGAGAGCTCACGAGTTCAAGAAGCGGTTGAAACATCTGTTGACGGTGCTTCGAGTGCTCGGGAAAGAAAAGTCCCGACCTCCGCCGGTTCCAACCCTAGCTTGAAAAACCACAACAAACCCTGCTAGAGGTAAATATCTGCCACCGAAAAATTTTCCGTACACCGAATCTCTAACTATCAAGGGCACGAACGGAAATCTCGAAGGATATCTCCAAAATCTCCTCCCCGTCCCTCAAAACTCCGGGGAAAACTTTACCAAAAAGACAAGGAAATTCTACCTACGTGAGTACTGTCCCTGGCTCCTATCCTGAAAACTCTCCACTTTCAGATCCAGAAGTTCTCCGATTCTCGCACCGGTTTCCCAGAGCAGGGCGATGAAAGCCTCGTCTCTCGGATTCTCGGCCGTCTCGATGAGCTTCCCTATATCCTCCTCCGTGAGTAACTTTTCGGGCAGTTTGCCGTTGCCGTTTTTCCTCGTCGTCTTTATCCAGGCGACCTTTTCGGGGTACTCCCCGCCGTTGAGCCACTTGTAGAATTTTTTCAGGACGACCTTGTAGTCCCTCTTCGTGGAATCCGCCAGATCCCTCCCCTGGACCCAGGCGATGATGTCTTTGATGTCGTCTTCGGTGGTTTCTTCAAAGCTCTTATCCAAAAGCCTGGCTACCAGTCTCATATGCGACAGCAGTTTGTGGATCCTCGCATCGGACAGGTCGTCGATCCTCTGGTCGCGGATAAATTCCATGAGGAGTTCCTTGTTTTTCCCGATAATTTCGTCGGTTTTTCTGATCTTCCGGTGGTGTGTCTCTATTCTCGATTTGAAGTCCGCGTAGGCCATCTTAACCGTCTGAATGCATGCAGGAGGTGGTTAATAAGAGCTTCGAACCTGAGGTGCAAAGCCCCGGGCGGGATTTGAACCCGCGAACTATCGCTTTCCCGGCAAGTTACGAGGCGATCGCTGTGACCAAACTCAGCTACCGGGGCATCAAAGAAAGAATATGTTAAGAGTCTGCTTAAAAACATCGGTTTCTGAACACGGAAAATAAAAACCATTATTAATCCAAACCCGTGAAATCTAACCGGGTGAGTTTTTTGGAGGACGAAGAAAGGCCGAGCAAAGACGAATATTACCTAGGCATCGCAAAGGCTGTCTGCCAGAGATCTCCCTGTATAAGAAGACAGTTCGGGGCGATAGTAATAAAGAACGATGCGGTCGTCAGCACTGGCTACAACGGTCCGGCTCGTGGTGTGATCAATTGTCTGGAGGCAGGATGTCTAAAGGAAGAACTCGATATCCCTTCCTACGAGGGATATGACTACTGCAACGGGGTACACGCCGAGGAAAATGCCGTAATAAATGCGGCGAGGCACGGGGTTAGTGTCCTGGGAGGAACTCTCTATCTCTACGGACAAAAATACGAGACGGGCGAAACCTTCGAAGGAAAGCCTTGCGACCGCTGTAAACGCACTTTGATTAACGCCGGGATCGAGGAGGTTATAACGAAGAATAAGAAAGGAACCATAATCAAAAAGGACGTGAAGGACTGGGTATCGGAGGATACCAAGAAATATTTGAAACAGCTCGAAGAAGCTGAAGAGTAAACTGATTTTTCGGATTAAAAGAGAAATTTTTCTATTCCGAAATCAAATCTTTACCAAATTGAATCGTGCCCGTTTTGGAATCGAGCTCGGTTACTTCTACCAGAATGAAAATTGGAATATCAAAATCTTTCAATTTCTCGTAGCCTCCAAAATTTCGTTTAGATATTATAAACGCAAATCCTACAACGGAGGCTCCTGCCCTTTTCACGAGCTTGGCGAGGGCTTCGCTGGTCACTCCCGTATAAAGAAAGTCATCGACTATCAAAACCTTGTCGTCCTCACCCAGATAATCCTTTGATAGAGCTAACTCGGCCTCCCCCTCTTTGGTTGCCGATTCGATTTCCTGTGTGACGGGATTTTTCATAGTCTTGGGTATTCCTTTTTTAGCGTAGATTACCGGAACCTGACTCGGGAAGAACTTACTCAATTGAATTGAAGTTGCGTAAGCTACGATGTTTCCGCCAGCCTCGGCCGTTACGACCTTGGTTATATCCTCGGCCTTGTAGTTCTCTGCAATCGCCTCAGCTATCCTAGTCATTAATCCGGGATCGATCTGATGGTTTAGAAAGTTGTCGACTTTGAGAAAGTTTTCTCCCACCACTTCCCCTTCTTCCTTTATTCTCTTCGCAAGCTTTTTTCTCAGTTCATTTATGGATATATTGGATTCCCCCTTTCCTATTCATATTCAATTGTGGCTGGAGGTTTAGAGGTAACATCGAAGGCAACAATCTCCGTCTCGGTCTCGTTGACTATTTTCTCGCCTGCCTCTCTAAGCTCTTGGAAGGGAATTTTCAGAGGTTCGGCGGTGATTGCGTCTTTAGAATCGACAATTCTTAGTCCCACCACCCAATCGGAACTCTTCTCCGAGCTGGACAGCTGATAAAGAACTCTCGATGCATCGAAACGTTCCGGTATTCTGTTTCCTAAGTGATATACCATCTCATGTCCGATATCTCCTCTCAGCAAAACGACCGGTGCATAGACTCTCTTCTTCTCTCCCTCTTCTTCTCTTACCCCAGTCGCCCTGTTTTTTAGAGAGAGGGCTTCGGCATCAATACCAAGTTCATCCAGATAATCGTTAATTTCCTCGCTTTTCTCCATATCTTGATCAAAGGTTCCGGCAAAATATTGAAATGGAATTCGAGACCCGGTAGATCTTTCCCAAAGATTTATCCTTCCATATTTTTCCTCGAAGTAATTCTCGACGAACTGTTCAATCAAATCGTTAACGTCCTTTTCATTCTCCAGTTTCTCTTCATTTATGGTGCCGACAGCTCTGACGGAGAGTCCGGGACCCGGAAATGGCTGCCTGAAGTAAACCTCCTCGGGGAATCCTAACTCCTTCGCCAACAATCTGACATCGGGTTTGTAAAGTCCAGTTAAAGGCTCGACCATCTTCTCGACGTCGAAATCGGTGTCGACGTTGTTCTGACTCTTTATCTCCCCTTCAGTCTCTATAATATCGGGGCGTATCGTGCCCTGCGTAATTACGTGCGCTCCTATCTCCTCTATTTTCTCATTGAGAACCTGAACATAAGTCCTTCTGAAGGCCTTCCTCTTCTCCTCCGAGTCTTCCATTCCGAAAACCCTATCGTGGAAAAGATCAGATTTGTCAATCAACTCGAAATTATCCATGTCCTCGAATCTTTTAGCCACCCACTCCACTTCCTCCTCGCCTCCAATCCTCCTCATAAATCCGGTGTCGAAATGGATGGGGTATAGTCTGTCGCCGATTGCCCTTTCAAATATACTGGCGGTCACCGTGCTGTCGACCCCGCCCGAGAGGGCACATACTACCTTCTCGTCCGCAGAAACGTGTTTCTTCAGAAACTTTTTTGCAGAGGTAATAAAATCGGACGGAGTTTCCAAGGATTCAGTAAATCTGTAAACAGTAGCTTCAGGCATTAATTCTTGCCTCCCCTTATTTCAATCGCCTGCCAGCTATTTAAGATATTTCTCGGGAATTACGGATTTCAAATACAGATTCGTGGAGGGTGGGTTAGCAATCGTGGTTAAGAAATAAACTTATCTTGGTTAACCTTCTTAGAAAATAGAACGGTGGTTGTGGGAAAGATGAAAATAGAATTACTGGAACACACACCTAACCCGGACTTGCTGGCCGGAGTTGCTGCTCGATCTTGTAAATCCAGTGAGGGTGCTTCTGGGATAAGAGAAACCGAAAGCGGAGAAAAGCTAAAGAAAGTGTTGAGAAAAACGGTCGAGAGGGGTCATGGCTCCGTAATAGAACATGCCAGCTTCACCTTTAGCATCGAGGGAATATCCCGATCATGTAGCCATCAGCTGGTCAGACACAGAATCGCATCATATTCTCAACAAAGCCAGAGGCACATTAAACCAACCGAAGAGAAATTTGTCGTTCCTCCTTCCATAAAGGGCAATCCCGCGGCACGGGGAAAATTTGAAGAGGCTATGGAAAAAGCCTGGAACGCCTATGAGGAGCTGGTTGATGAAGGGGTTCCGAAAGAGGACTCTCGTTTCGTGTTGCCAAACTCCACCAAAACGAATATCGTGGTGACGATGAATGCAAGGTCCTTAATAAATTTCTTCGAACAAAGAACCTGCTTGCACGCCCAGTGGGAAATAAGAACGGTCGCAGAAAAGATGCTAAACGAAGTCAAGAGAGTAGCTCCATCGATATTCGAGGATGCAGGTCCTCCATGTAAAAGAAGAGAATCATGTCCCGAAAAGGACGAAAACTGTAGATTTTATGAAAAATATATCGAAGAATAGTTACTAACGACCCTCAACTACGGTTAGATTTAATACTATTTCGGCTATATCGCCGCCATATTCGGCTATTCTTCTTACACTCTCTAGAATCAGTCTTATCCTTATATCCTCAGGAGGATCTTCCTCTGCCAAATATTCGTTTATTTTTTCTTCCAAATTATGCACCTTTTCGGTTTCCTGAATAACCTCCTCGGCCTCTATATAATCCTCCTCGAAGAGAGAATCGATGGATTTCTCAAAAATTGAGCTTGCGAGGGAATTAACTTCTTTGAGCATTCTCAGGGATTTACCTGTCACTTTCGACTCCATCTCCAAAACGTTTTCAGCGATAGAAATAGCATGGTCGCCTACCCTTTCAACATTTTTCGAAACCAGCCTATAACCTAAGCATTCCCTCAACGTGTTAAGGCCAATCTCTTCCACTAGAGATGGATCTTGCATTGCGGCCTTGATTTCCCTGATTAGATACATCTCAAACCTATCTACTTCGTCATCAAGCTGAATAACATCCTCGGCGAGTCCCTTATCATGCTCCTCCAGAGCAAGCATCGCGTTTTCTTGCATTGAAAATGCTACTCTATACATTCTCCGAAGTGCTCCCTTTGCCGACAAATCGGAATAACTAAGCAAGGTTTGAAGGGTTATTTCCTCCATAGATTCTGAGATTATCTCCGTCCCAACGAGCTTATTCCGGGCTAATTCTTTTATCGCATTTCTGTAAGAGACTCTCAGCCTGTCTTCTGCTGATTTTATTCTAATCGAATTATAACCCACGAGATATAGAGATAATATCTGACGTGTGACTGATCCAAAATTTTCTTCAGGTTTGATTTCTATCTCGGCCTCTTGTTCCATCTCTTCCTTTATGCCTGCTGGTGATAGAAGTAAAGATGGGCCCTGCTCTTCAATTGTCATTTCATCACTGGGCTCAAGGCTCATCTTATCTATCCAGTCTTTTGGAAGTGAAAGAGTGAAGGTGGAACCTCCCGTCTTCTGTATCTTTCTAGTATCTTTCTTATCCGCCATTTTGATCCTACCTCTATATTTTCGATTTAATTTTAAATATATTTTGATGTAAATAAATATCTATATATAAATATATATTCTATTTGGAAAAAGTATATATTCATATCTTAATAATTCATCTCTGAATCCCAGTTAGATAGGGAGGAAAGTAAATTGGACGAGAAAGGCGTTGGAAAGGTGACCATTCTGCTGGTGGTCTTGGTATTTATATCAACTCTCAGTACTGGTTTTACTTTAGTATTTGGAAGGGAGGAAACTTTGAAGATTTCCGGGTCTACGACGGTTCGTCCCCTAGCAAGGAGGTGGAGGGACGTATTCATGGAAGAAAACGCCAATATTCGAATTTCAGTCAGAGGTGGGGGGTCGGGACAGGGCGTTTCGGATGTAAAGGGTGGACTCTCAGATATCGGAATGTCTTCTTCAAAAAGTCTAATTACTAAGGAAAACGAGCTGGTTCTACATCTCATGGCCTACGATGCAATACTGCTTATTGTAAATGAGGAGAACCCAGTATTAGACGTCTTAGAGAATATCGGCATAAAACAATCTACTCTTAAAAAAATCTATACCGGTGATATTAAGAATTGGAATGAGATCCCAGGCATAAATCGTGATCATTCTTTATTTCACTATACAAGATCCGAAAAATCAGGTACAGGGGAGGTTTTTGCAGGATTTCTTGGAATGAGGCAAAGTGAATTAAGAGGGATAGGGGTGCGTGGGAACTCTGGGACGAAGGAAGCAGTAAGTAATAATAAATGGGGATTAGGATTCGTCGGTGCAAAATATGCGTTTGATGGACCAATAGAGGTTATCCCGCTGGACGGAAACAATGACGGAAAAATTACAGATTATGAGAGAATAGAAAACTTCAATGATCTCAAGTCCAACATAGAAAACTATCCTATCCAGAGAGGATTGTACTTCACAACAAAAGGTGAACCTACAGGGGCTGTCCGAACATTTATAGAATGGTGTAAAAATGAAGGCCAAACTTACGTTGGCGAAGTAGGTTATGTGCCTGTATCTCAACAGGGGGTAAAATGAAACCAATCTCATCTCTAAATTTATCAGGGTTCACTAAACTTTCATTTCTATGCTCAGAAGGAGGTATGATTTCAGCTTACCGAACATTTAGGATAATGGGATATCGATGTGAGGAACTGAAATGAAGCACGGAAGGAATAAAACCCGAGCTGAGTAAGGCTTGGAGGAAGATACTTTGGATATCTCAAAATCGCTCAGGGACAAAATAGCCAAAAAAACTTTGTTGATAATTTCCGCCTTCTCCGGAGCCCTGCTAATTCTGATAGCGGCGGTCATGCTTTACAAAAGCGAATACGTTCTAACTTCGAAATCTATTATAGATACAATCTTTGGGACGGTCTGGAGCTTTGAAGATGGGATATATGGACTCAGACCCTATATTATTGGTTCCTTATTGGTTACAGGTATAGCTCTAGTTATTGGGGGCATTCCCTCCATTTTCTGTGCAATTTACCTTTCCGAATACGCATCAAATAGATTAAGAAGAATATTGAAACCATTCGTAGATCTTCTCGCAAGTATCCCCTCCGTAGTATTTGGACTTTGGGGCATGATAGTATTAGTTCCCTTCGTGAGAGAGCAAGTGGCCCCATTCTTCGGCGCATCCTCTTCTGGACAATCTTTACTTTCCGGAGGAGTAGTCCTCGGAATTATGATAACGCCGATAATTATATCGGTCAGCGATGAAGTCCTGCAGTCTATCCCGGAAAAATATAAGAAGGCCTCTCTCGCGCTCGGGTCAACTCACTGGCAGGCGATAAAAAATAACATCAGAAAGGTTGCGCTTCCGGGAATAATAGGTGGAATAATCCTCGGGTTCGGAAGGGCAATTGGAGAAACAATAGCAATGTCCATGATCTCGGGAAGTGCAGCGGGTGCGCCAAGTTCAATATGGGACACATTTTCCACACTCACCACTCTAATCAATAATAAAATTGGATATGTGGCTGCCGAGCCAAAATCCGTATCTGCACTGGCCTTCGCCGGCTTTATTTTACTTGCGATTGTTTTGGCTACAAATATACTGGGGAGAATTGTTGTAAACAAGACCACTAGGAGAACGAAAAAATGATAGATAAAAGAACTGAAGAAAAAATCTTCAAAAATTTATCGAAGGCGATGACCTTCATCTTAATAGGTATTTTGTTCTTGATTATCGGGATGGTCGTTTACCGAGGGTTGGGAGCCATTAATTTCTCCATGCTTCTAAATAATGAGCTAAACGGAGGTATTTTACATGCTATAGTTGGAACTCTTTGGATCGGAGGATATGGTACCGCTTTGGCTTTTGCTATAAGCCTGCCCTCGGCGCTCTACTTGGCCGAATACGCTCGGCAGTCTCGATTCGTTTCCGTTATCAGGCTTTTACAGAATACTCTAATGGGCGTGCCGTCAATCGTGCTGGGTCTCTTTGGGTACATCGTCTTCGTTTTGGCCCTTGGGCTGGAATACTCCGTGCTTGCGGCCATACTTACAATAGCCATTTTTGAAGTACCATTAATGACTGGAACTATGGAGGAAGTAATTAGTATGGTACCCGATGAACTTAGGTCAGCATCCTATGCCCTAGGAGCGAGCAAAATAGAAACATCATTGAAGGTTACGCTCAGACAGGCTTGGCCAGGGATCCTGACGGCAACTATAATATCCCTCGGAAGAGGAATAGGCGAAACAGCTCCCGTCCTGTGGACCGCAGGATTCAGTGAATACGTCCCGACATCCTTCTTACAAGAAGCTGCCACATTACCCACAGCTACATATATCTACTTTAACGAAGGAGAAACCCAAATGGCTTTCGCCTGTTCCTTCGTCCTTATTGTTATGATTCTGATATTTAGTGGGGTTTCCAGAATTCTCAGTAGGAGGCTAGAAAAAAATGTCGCCAGATGATCACATGATAGAGATAGAGAACCTGAACGCATATTATGGGGACTTTCAGGCATTGGAGGACATTTCAGTCGAAGTACCGGAAAACAAAGTAACCGCCGTCATGGGTCCCTCAGGGTGTGGAAAATCTACCTTTATAATGTGTCTTAATCGCATGCTCGAAACTATCGAGGATGCCAGGGTAGATGGAGAAGTTAGAATCGGGGGGATGAATATTTACGATCCCGAAATGGACGTGCTGGAAGTCAGGAAAAGGGTAGGAATGGTCTTCCAGGAACCAAATCCATTACCTATGTCTATAAGAGAAAACGTGCTTTACGGCCCCAAAATCCACGGGACGGAGAATGGATTGGAGGAAACACTGAAGGGTAGTTTAAAGGCAGCGGGTTTATGGGAAGAAGTCAAGGATAGGCTCGATACTTCTGCCTTTCAGCTATCGGGAGGGCAACAACAGAGGCTCTGTATCGCTCGTTCGCTTGCCGTAGAACCAAAAGTCATTCTCATGGATGAGCCGACCTCTTCCTTGGATCCAGTTTCCACCCAGAGGATTGAGGACCTCTTGACGGAATTGAGGGATATCTACGGCATAACTGTGGTAGTAGTGACCCATAACGTTCACCAAGCTCAGCGTATTTCCGATTATACAATTTTCCTCTATCTGGGAGAACTCCTAGAATATGGTGAAGCGGATGAAGTCTTCGAAAATCCCGAAGAAGAGAGGACTAGGAAATATATAGAAGGGGAGTTATAGGAAAAATGAAGTCATCGACTAAAAAATAAAATGTTCCACGGAGGACAGTACAAACCCATAACAATAAAAAAAATGATCTTTTAAGAGGTAATCCATGTCGAAAGAAAGCCCGCTTACTTGGTTGGGGAGGCAAAAAGAGAAAAAGGCCCTAAAGCTCAGCACTGAGCATATTGAGGAAATCGTTGAAACTGCCGAGTCGATGAAAGATGCAGTACATTTGTTTTGTAACAATGGCGAAAATATCCGGGAAGGAGCGGAAAAGGTATTCGATAACGAGAGACAGGCGGACAAAATCAAAAGTCAAATATTAAAAGAACTCTCAAAGGGGAATTTCCCACCAATGAGCCGTGAAAACATCATAAGGCTGATCCTGACCGCCGACGACATAGCGGACAACGCTAGGGCGGCCGCAATGAAGCTGACTTTCCTTGATCCAAATAATGTGAACGAAGAGCTCAGGGATGAGTTAAAAAAGCTCTCGAATTTCGCTCTCGAAGCTACAAAACTCTTAAAAAACGCCTTTTCAGCAATGTTCGAAGATCCTGAAGCTGTCCGAGAGGAAACCGCCAAGGTAGAAAAAATGGAAGAAAAGGTCGATTCTTTCCGGGCGAAAAAACTTACTCCAACATTGGTTAAATGGGCGGACGAGTCGAAATTGCCGGGGACATCGTACGTGCTTGCAGAGGTAGAAAATAATATAGAAAATGCCGTCGATGAAACGGAAAACTGTGCAGACGTCTTAAGAGAAATTGCTATAGAATCCATGTAATTTGGAAGCTTAGGGACTGGAATTTTTGCCTTAATAAGGGGATTGTGCCCAAGAACCAATGAATCCATAGGGCAAATTATATAAGCAATTTGAATAATTGTAGTAATAGTAGTAATAATCGAAGTTTAGTAATCACTTAAGGAGGTGAAAATATATGGTTTCTGAATCTGATGAGGAGATGACTTGCCCTAAATGTGGACATGTATGGAGTCCAAGAGTAAGCCAACCCAAAAGGTGTCCTCGCTGTGGTAAGTGGCTCATAGAGTCTAGCAAGAAAGAGGAAGAGGAAATAGAACGGGGTAAAATCAAAAAAGTCGAGAAAAGGGACGGTAGAATAGTCAACTTTGACCAGAGTAAAATCACTGAGGCGATTTGGAATGCTGCAGAATCGGTGGGAGGTAGAAACAAGCGGCTTGCCCAAAGGCTATCAGGAAAAGTAGTCGATTACCTCGAAAAGAACCTAGACAAGAAGATTCCTCATGTCGAGGATATTCAGGATGTTGTAGAAAAGGTCCTGATAGAGGAAGGTCATGCAAAGACCGCCAAGGCCTATATTCTTTATCGAAAGCAGCACGAGGACATGAGAAAGATAAAATCTACCTTTTTGGAGGTGGAGGAACTTGTCGACGACTATCTCGGGCAGAAAAGCTGGAGAGTGAAGGAGAATAGCAACGTCGGATACTCTATGTCCGGCCTCTACAAGCACGCGGCCGGTTCGGTTGTCTCCAACTACGCGCTGGACAGAATATACCCCATGGAGGTCTCCGATGCACACCGCGACGGGGGTATCCACATCCACGACCTGACATTCGGGATAGCGGGATACTGCGCAGGCTGGTCCCTAGAAAAGCTCCTAAAGGAAGGTTTCAACGGTGTTCCCGGAAGGGTCGAATCCAAACCGCCAAAGCATTACGACACGGCCCTGCTACAAATGGCAAACTTTATCGGGACGCTACAAAACGAGTGGGCCGGTGCACAGGCCTTTAATTCCATGGACACGCTGCTCGCACCATTCGTGAGGGCGGATGACCTGAGCTATAAAGAAGTGAAACAGGGTATGCAGAAGTTCATCTTCAACCTGAACATTGCGAGCCGATGGGGTGGACAAACTCCATTCACCAATCTAACCCTAGACTGGACGGTGCCCGAAGACCTCAAGGACAGTCCGGTGATTCACGGGGGAGAAATGAAAAACGAGACTTATGAGAGCTATCAGGAGGAAATGGACCTGATCAACAAGGCCTTCTTGGAGGTCCTAATGGAAGGAGATATGAACGGAAGACCATTCACCTTCCCAATTCCGACCTACAACGTGACTGATACTTTCAATTGGGACAGCGAAAATGCGGATTTGCTCTTCGAGCTTACCGCGAAGTACGGACTACCTTATTTCTCCAACTTCGTAAACAGTCCTGATTTGAATCCGGACGATATAAGGAGTATGTGCTGTCGGCTAAGATTAGACGAGAGAGAACTCGAGAGAAACGTTACAGGCGGGCTATTCGGTTCCAGCGACATGACAGGATCACTGGGAGTTGTAACAATCAACATGCCCAGACTGGGATACCTTTCGGATGATGAGGAGGACTTCTTCGAGAGACTGGACTACATGATGGTCCTAGCGAAGAATTCCCTCGAGGTCAAGAGGGAAGTCGTGAACGACAATATGGAAAGCGGTCTCTTACCCTACTCAAAGAGATACCTTGGGAACTTGGAAAACCACTTCTCGACGATCGGTTTGGTCGGTATGAATGAAGCATGCCTCAATCTCTTCGGCAAAGGTATAGCTTCGGAGGTAGGACGTAGCTTCTCCGTCGAAGTCCTGAAGTATATGAGAGAAAGGCTACAAGATTTCCAGGAAAAAACAGGAAATCTCTACAATCTCGAGGCTACCCCCGCGGAAGGAACCTGTCACAGACTGGCCAAGATGGACAAGAAGAAATATCCCGAAATAATAACCGCCGGAGAAGACACTCCCTACTACACGAACTCGACACAACTCCCCGTAAACGAGACGGACGATCTCTTCGAAGAGGTAGAGATACAGGAAGACCTACAGACCCTCTACACCGGAGGTACTGTTTTCCACACCTTCCTCGGCGAAAAGTTGACCAAGGAGGGAGCAAAGACCCTGATCCAGAAGTTGACTCACAAATCGGAGCTCCCGTACGTCACTCTGACCCCGACCTACAGCATCTGCGCAGATCACGGATATATCGTGGGAGAGCATCCGGAATGTCCCGAATGTGGGAGTAAGACGGAAGTCTATTCTAGGGTCGTCGGCTACTACAGGCCTACCCAGAACTGGAACGATGGTAAAAGCGAGGAATTCGAGCAAAGAGAGACCTTTGAGAAAGCGGCAGCCGTCCCTCAAAAGGCCAAGGCATGAGAAATGGAATTTAAAGGACTAGAGAAAAACTCCGTCATCGAATGGCCGGAAAAAGTAGTAGCGATTGCATATACAGGTGGGTGCAACTTCCGGTGTCCCTACTGTCAAAACAAGGATCTCGCGCTGAACTCGGGAAATCTACAAAGCATAGATGAAGAAGATATACTCGATCATCTCCTGTCCAAACGGAGGTGGTTGGACGGTCTGGTCGTAACGGGTGGAGAACCCACTCTCCACTCCTCTCTTTCTTCTTTTGCTCAAAAGGTGAAGGATGAAGGATTTGACTTCGGATTAGAGACGAACGGTTCTAGGCCTCAAATCTTAAGAAATTTTATTGAAAAAGAACTAGTAGATAGAATCTTCTTAGACGTGAAGGCTCCCCTGATCTGGGAGAAGTATAAGAAAGCCATGGGAGTTGAGGACAAGGAGCTATTCGAAAGTGTAAAGGAAAGTATAAACGTTTTACAGAATTCCGATGTGGAGCATGAGTATAGGACCACCGTAGTGCCGGGGATAGTAAACGAAGATGATTTGGAGAAGATTGGGAGGATGTTAGGGAGAGGGGAGGAATTTTATCTGCAACAATTTATCCCAGAACACACCTTAGATCCGGATTACGAAGATATCGAGCCTTACCCCGATGAAAAATTAGAGAAAATGAAGAAGGGATTGGAAGAGAAATATGATTTTGGAGTTTGTGGAATCAGGAATATATAGGAAATCCTTTCTTGTTAATTCACTCGTAGAAATAATTTCATTTAGAGAAGGCGCCGGGGCTGGGATTTGAACCCAGATGGCCCGTAAGGGCCACCGGATCTCGAATCCGGCGCAATGAACCTGGTTCTGCCACCCCGGCACAGCAGTTTCAGGCAATTTTAAAATTCGATCTCACAGTTTTAATAATCTTCACACAATTTTCTTCATGTCATATATCATAATATTATCTCGTGTCCAAGGAAGGCGATGTTAAGCTAACGCCTAAATAAGGGGGAATAAATGGATGTTTGGCAATTTGTTTTCGCTGTTCCTACAAATTAAGAATACCCGGACTTTACTCTTCTTCCTTCGGTAGAGCTCTCTTCCCAGGAACCGGGGGCTGAGCGAGATATACTTCTTCAACCTTTATTTTTCCAATTCTATCAAAGTTCTGATAACAGTTGTATTTGACCTGTTCTATAAATTCATTATAAAACTCATATATGGGTCCTGATGTCTCGTAACCCTGAAACGTGCCTTTTAATTGAAATGACTGCATAGGCGGCTTATAAACAGTCGCTGTCGCTTTACGCGTCGTTTCCAAGTTCTCCCGTGTCTTATCTATCCACATATCTGCAAAAGTCAGCATATCGTCATCTGCCATTGGAGGGCACGCAAGAGACTCTATAATCACGGCATTAGGCGTCCCTTCCTCGTCTACCGTCCCAAGAAATTTAATAGAATCGAGGTCGTTGAACAAATCTGCAATCTCCTCCGGTATCTCAACCATTATTTACACCTAAACCTCATGTTCAGTTCGTGAAATAATTTCATTCTGCAGCTTACGGCCTAAAGTAACGAAATAAGCATTATATCCCGTCACTCTGACCAACAAGTTTTGATAATCCTCGGGATTTTTCTGGGCATCTCTCAATGTATCGGCGTCGACACAATTAGTTTGCCAAGCGGATCCTCCCAACCGATTGAAGGCCCTAATAAGGCTAGCAAACCTCTCAAAACCCTCTTCCCCCTCGACAGTCGAAGGATTGATCGTCCAGGTATAAGATGCGCTGCTCGGCATGACAGAATGATCGAGTTTCGCAACGGATCTCATAGCCGCCGTCGGGCCCTCGACATCCATCCCCTGTGTAGGGCCGACGCCGTTCGATATCCAATCTGTTATTTCCCTTCCATCTGGGGTGGCCATCGTTGTTCTACCATAGTGGATATAGTGATTCCAAGAAAGGAAACCTGCCCTGTACTTTCTGCCGACGGGCGTTTCCTCGTTATTGACTTTATCGGCCCAGAATCGGATTATTTCTCTTCCTAAATTATCGACAAAATCTACATCGTTTCCAAATTTTGGCATCTTATTTTTCATTCTTAGTTGCAATTCCTCCTGTCCTTCCCAATCATCAAGACAGGCATCCACGAGTTCATCCACCGATAAATCTTCCCTTTGGAAGGTTTTCTTGACAGCAGCCAAAGAGTCCGCCACCGTGGCAATCCCGACCCCGTTGAAGGTGGTGGGAGCGTAATATGCTCCTCCGTTTTTCACATCCTCCCCGGACTCCATGCATCCCTTCATGAAAATCGAAACGTAAGGGCAGGGGAGATATTTTCCCCTCAACCTGATATACTCATCCTGAACCTCCATAGTCTTCTCTATCATGGCTTCAAGTTGAGCCTTGTAAGCCTCCTTAAATTCCTCAAAACTTTCGAAATCTTTCGGGTCCCCGGTGTCGGGCCCGAGCTTCTCTTCCGTAAAGTAGTCTTTGCCACGGGTGAAAACCAACTCCAGAGGTTTGACCATGTTGAAGTGAATATCCACCGTTCCCCCCTCGGATCCATTTATAGTGGATTCTAGACACCCTATGGGCGCGTAATCAAGAGCTTCTTCGTGGGTTAATCCTTCTTTCTCCAGTGCCTCGATAACGACATTGTCAAACTGGGTTATGAAAGGCGAGCCTTCGGATTCTATCGTTAATTTTGCGAGTTTTTTCAAAAAGTCGTCAGGATTTTCGGAGTTTACTCGTACGTTCATCTTAGGCTCAAGCATATTATTCTCATAAAAAGCATCAATGAATAGATGGGTTAACTCATTAACTGCATCATTTCCATCTTTATCGCAGCCCCCAACAGTGAACAACTGCCCATCACCGGCATGTCTACCATCCCTCCCAAGAGAAGGCATGCTATCGTAAGCGTAGTTATGTTTCACGAACCAACTTTGAGCAATTTCCTTGGCCTCATCTCTACTCATATCTCCCTCCAGAACATCCGACTCGTAGTAAGGATAAAGATATTGATCGATTCTTCCCAAAGAGGTCCCAGGACCGGGATAGCTCTCCGCTATCATGTACATCATATGCTGGAACCAGACTGAGTGAATAGCCCCCCAAAAAGATTCGGGAGGATTATAGGGCACACGATCGCAGATGGAGGCAATCTTGAGTAATTCTTCTCTCCTTTCCTCATCGTTTTCTTCCTCCGCAAGTTTTCTAGCCTCTTCCGCATATCTTTGAGAGAATTCCTTCGCTCCCTTACAACAGATAATAAGCGCTCTATAGAAGCTCCCTTCTTCCTCGGAGGAAACTTCCTCTAATTTTTCCTCCGCTTCCTTTTCGATTCCCTTGAATCCCTCATTCAAAACTTTGCGATGATCCGGAATTGTATGTCCCTGAACTGCTCCCGTCGAAGTAAGTCCAATTTCGAGGAGATGCATTCCCTCCTCGGTAACCTCATCCTTCTGGGGAACGAAATCTTCTAATTCTTCTTCGTCAAAACCGGCTGAAATTTGAACCGCGAAAGAACCACCGATAATCAGTTCATCGGGTAAAATGTCCACCCTAATTTGATTTAAAGTAGCCCGAAAAAGCATGGCTCTCCTTACTATCAGGGGTTCCTCCCAAAAATCCTCCGGCAAATCCAAATCCTCGGCCATAACCCGTAAGGCAGGTTGTAACGCTTTCGGCGATCCCATTCGAATAGATTCCGGAAGCATGGGGGGCCAAGCCATATTCTCAATCCAATCATTTTCTTTACCCGTAGTGAAAGAATCGAAGGAAAGGAAAATCGGTCTATCCTTTCCTTGCCAGTAAAAATCTCTCTGACTCTTAATCCTCTCAGGAAGATCCTCCGAAGGGGCCCAGATGTCCTCTTCGGTATCTTCCTCGGGAGGGCCGGTCCAAATTCTTCGATCTATATCGTATTTCTCGGTGGGTGAAGTCATTTCGATACTTCCTTATCGCAACAATTCAAAGATATTGGTCTAGATGATTAAATCATTTGGATGGTAGAAAGATAATAGGCTTTTCAGAGGTTGTGTTTAATCTTCTAATACCCCTGTATCTTCTTTATAAAACGGAAGATGCGTCATGGAAGGAATTATTACAAATATTCAAAGATTCTCGACCGGGGACGGGCCCGGGATCAGGACGACCGTATTCATCAAAGGGTGCCCCCTCCGTTGTTTATGGTGCCAAAACCCGGAAACGTGGACTAAAAAACCACAAATAGCTTGGTATAAAAGCAAGTGTATGGAATGCGGGAAATGTATAGAAATTTGTCCAAACGACGCCATAACAGGAAAAGAGACGCTTGTACCCAATGAAGAGTCATGCGAAGCCTGCGGCAAGTGCGTGGAAGCCTGTCCGAAGGGAGCTAGGGAGATCATTGGAGAAAAAATGGACTCAAGTGAAGTATTAGAAGAAATCACAAAGGATAGGGTATTTTACGAGGAATCCGGCGGCGGAGTAACTATTTCGGGCGGGGAAGCCCTTGTACAGCCGGAATTCACAAGAGAGATTCTCCAGAAATGTAAAGAGAAAGACCTATCCACGGCTCTGGACACTTCGGGGCATTACAAATTCGAGAAAGTAGAGGCGGTACTACCCTTCACTGATTTGGTACTTTACGATTTGAAACATTTGAATCCGGATAAACATCGAAAGATTACCGGTGTAGGACCTGAAAAAATTATGGAAAACATTAAAAAAATTGACAGGAGTGGCACTCGTATCTGGATTCGAACTCCAATCGTCCCGGGCTATACCGATAGCGAAGAAAATATCGGAAAAATAGCTGAGTTTATAGCAAATAATTTAGAGAATGTGGAAAGATACGATCTGTTACCATACAATCCGCTTGTAGAATCGGATTATGAGAACATAGACAAGAATTATCCACTCGAGAGATTGGAAGAACCGGAAGAGGAAAAAATGAAAAAATTGAGAAAAATCGCAAAGTCTTACGGATTAAAGAAAGTAACAGCCAAAGGGTAATGCTAATCATCTACATTGCTTTTCTCTCTTTCATCTTCCAAAACATTGTTGTATATACAACAAACAAAATTAGAAAAATAATTTGAGAGAATTAAATTTTAGAATTTTCCTAGGAAATTATCCTCTAAGATAAGCCTGAATATTTCGATTTTTGTTATGGGCATAACAAAAAGTTATGCGAAATCTGCCAAACTAAGCTGTTCCTTGATATCACTTTCAAAGATTGACTCTATCTCTTCCTCGATTAAACCCAGCCTTTGCCTAGTATAGCTCGTGACACCATATTCCTCGGCCACCCTCGAAGCTACCTTCATGTACTTCTCCACACCGCCGCGGGTGACGGTGAGAATTATATCGTTGCCGCAATTGGTACACCTCCCGCTCAGGGGGACCCTGCGATGCTTCGTGTTGCAATTCGGGCACCTGAATTTCTGGCGGGAAAAGGCCCGCAAGTTCCCCCTCAGGTCGGGGATAAAGTGATTCTCTATCAACCTCTCCGCGACATCGGTTTCATCCACTGCTCGAATCTTCCGGGCCAAGGAGAGCTGTGAATCCGTCTTGTCCTCCATGGGGCCGAGAGATTTATATCTACATTCCCGGGGCCCATCCGAAATGGAAGAGGGATCGTGGGCATGTGAAAAGGAAATGTTCTCGTACTGTTCGGTTGTTCCCAACTTGTCCTCTACCACGTCTATCTCCGACGATACGTCTCCAGGGTCTTCATAGTTGAGAGTGGACTCGTAAAACTCCTTGCTATATTCCTCCTCGACATCGACGTTGTGGGCCTCGTCATCTATCTCCGATGGATCCAATTTCGGAGTCAATACAAGTGGTGCGTCCATCCTCCCTCCCCGAGTCTCAGGCAAATAATATCTGCTGAAATTCAAGAGCGCGTCGAGGAGCAACATCACCGCATCTTCGTCACCATCCGCATTTCGTCTCTTCGCCGCATGGAAGTGAGGATGTGCGTAGCCAACATTCGCCTCCGTAAATCCAATTATTCTGCCGGTTATTCCGGCGGAAGTGTGGGGGGCCAGCCCGATCGCCAGATGACCGATCAAATCTTCCTTTTCCGAGGCCTCGTAGAACGGCGGAAGATCGTAAAATTCCCGGAGCAGTTCATCCACGAACTGGGCCGACCTAAGTAAGTAATCGGCCGCGGGATGAGGAAGCAGGATATCCTGTACCTTCAGTTCGAGAATCTGTTCCTCGTTTTCCAATGGGTCTCCTTTATAATCCTCCTCATATCCCAAATCCCTCAGCCTGTCTATCGTGACTCCGACCTCCCGGGGCCTGAAATGAGTTACTGGCAAGTCCGTAGCATCGTACCTCACGGTCCCGTCCTTAAACACGTACAGGCCTTGTTTAGCCCTCAAAATGCCTTTCTCCAAGGGCTCGGGTAGCTTATAGGCGCTCATCATGCCTTTTACTCCCTTCAGGGTATCCGGCAGGGGTTCATCGACACGGGACAGAGAATCGTTGAGAAGAGATTCGAGACCTATCTCCTTTTCTCTGTAGAAGATAGTCTTTGAACCGCAGGTCATGCACTCCTCATTTTCGGTCTGTCTCTCACAGTTGGGACAGAATCGAATCAGCTCAGTTCTCTCCCCGCATTCGGGGCATTTTTTCAGAATCGTCTCCGTGCCACATTTCGGGCACTCGCAGTGGGCGACCTCCACCTCGATGTTTTCCTTTTTGGAGGCCTTCGATATATTCCTGGTATTTCCACCCGCCAGCCCTATCGGGAACAGAACGTGTGGAGGGGGGCTCATTTTTCTGGGCTTCGTCTTTTCCGGCCTTCCGACCCTGGACCCTATCCTGGTGGGAGCCTTTTCCCTGATCGGGAAATCGGCCAAAATGGACAGAACTTTGACCGAATCCTTATCCTGATTTTCCTCTATCGTAGAGCTGAGCCTCTCGGAGGTCAAAGACCCATCCTCGACAAGGCCCAGACACTCGGTTAGGGGAAGGGCCTCCTCTCCTATAACTACCTCATCCTCCTCAACAGCATGGGGTACCCCCAAGATCTCCAGAAGTCCTTTCTGCTCCGGGTCCAAACCAATCCGAAGTCCCGCGACATCGCCCGACTCAAACGTCGGCTCGCCGGAGGCCAACCACTCGCCCAACCTTTTAATCTCCTTGAGCTCGAGATCATGATATCTATAAGTATACGCGGGATGCAATGGAACTCCTAAACTTTTTGATATCTCAACCGCAGAACCCGGCGGGGGAATTTCGAAGGGAGGTTCTATATAGCCCTCCAAATCCTCTTCAAATTCTTCCCTTTCCCCTATAACTTCCTTAACTTCTTGAGCCCACCACTCCTCGCAATATCCCGAGGGCATTAGTGGATGATTGTTCTCCAAGAACTCTCCATAGCCAAAGAGTATATCGCCCAAGGCTAGGATTTTCTCTACTTCATCTCTCAATTCGATTGCCCGGGTGGGAGAATCTATCTGAACGACCGAACCATTCTCCAGCTTTACTATGGGCCCCTCAATGGAATCTACCGGCGCGGCCGCGGTTGCCTTTCCGGGCCTCTCGGTCTTGAGCTGAGTCCCGACCGAAATGTGATCGTTGAGTATTCTCATGGTGGCCGGATGTATCCCCGCAGCAGCAAGACCTGTATTTCGGGCCCTACCATAGCGGAGTCTGAACCCCCCTTCCACTCCCGGGTAACCAAAAACGGGTCTGCCGGCTATGATATCCCCGAGATACTTATCGCCCTTCGGATAATTTTGCTCCTTCTCTTCCTTCTCCGAGGGAGATTCTCCTAGTTCCTCGAGCCAGTCCCAACCGGGAATACCCAGAGCATCTATATGCTTCAAAATTTTGGGAGCCTTTTGAAGGACGCCCTCTGCAATGGCGAGCACGGCTCCTCCTCGAACCCTATCGGTCTCTATCCTCTCCAAATCTCGATGACCCGTTACGGTCTCGCTCTCGGTGGGTTCACCGGTTATCTCCACCGGAATGTTTCGGTAAGCTTCCCGGACCTCGTCCTCGGTGGGAGAGTACTGAAGCCCGACAGAATTATCGTAAATATTAACCTCCTCAACCGCTCTCTCGACTTCAAGATCGGAGGGGTTATAGGAACCTAAATTCAATTTTCTCCGGATGAAATCTCCCGTAAGTACGGCGAGAGCCGCCGCCGTTCCTCCGGCGGACCTGATAGGGCCTGCGAAGTAAATTGCAAGATAGGAAGAACCATCGAAATTCCTTTTAATGTCGACGTGCGTTATTCCCTCAATTGGTGCGGCCGCCGCTATTCCTTCGGTAATTATGGCGAGACAGGTCCTGACAGATTGTTCGGCCGCCTCGTCGTCCGGTAAATGTCCGAACTCGTCTCGGACTATCATTTCGGCAATCTTGAAAGCGAGTTCTTCCCGAGGATATTCCTCTTCCAACTCCCGAATCGCTTCAGCCACTCCTTCCGGGCCGGCGAGTTTCTCAACTCTCGCAGCTAGGTCTTCGGCTAGAGGTATCTCGGGTTCTTCCTCCGGATCGAGGCCCTTGGAGCGGGCCTTCTCGGCCTTATCATATGCCCTGTCCAACTTCTCCTTCAGCCGATCAAAATATTCCTCCATATCACTCATCTCTACATATTCATAATACTCGATAAACTTGGAAAGACGTAATCGGGTTGCTTGCTGGAATCTTCCACGGGATCCAAGTCTCCCTCGGAGTCCACTCCGCTCAGGACGAAAACTGTCGTAAGTCCTGCTTCGTTTCCCGCTTTAATATCCATATCTAATCTATCTCCCACCATTGCCGCGTTCTCGGGGGAGACTCCCAAATTATCAAGTGCTATCTTAAGCATGTAGGGTGAAGGTTTTCCTATCACTCTGAAGGGTTCTTCTTCAACGGCCCCGGAAACGGCGCCGATGGAGGCTCCCGCCCCGGGCGCCAGGCCCCTCTCGGTCGGATACGTAGGATCGGGATTAGAAGCTATAAATTCCGCTCCGGAGAGAATCGCCGAGAGGGCGGCCCAGACCTTTTCATAGGTCAAACCGCGGTCCATTCCGACCACCACATAGGAGGCTTCCTCCGACTCAGGTTTGGGAAGAATTTCAAAACCGATATTTTGAAGCTCGGACTTCAACCCATCCTCGCCAATCACATAGCAGGTCTTGTCCTCGGCCTCCTCCTCCTCCAAAAATACAGCGGTCGAATAGGCAGAAGTCACTATTTCGGATACATCCACATCCAATCCTATGTCGGAAAGGTCTCGTTCGTATTTCTCCCTGGTCTTAGTGGAATTATTGGTCAAAAATATCAATTTCTTTCCCTTTTCCCTCAAAAATTGAATGGCTTCTTTTGAACCCTCGATTGGAGAATCTCCAATAAACATCACTCCGTCCATGTCCAGGAGAAAGGCCTCTAGCTCGTCAAACTTTTTTTCGAAATCAGGCAAAGTTTATCGCCTTCGCTTCCTTTGTCTTTAGATTCACAATCGGGACATACCCTGGTGTAGGAACGACCCCTTGCCTCTTCATGAAAAGAGTCTGTTCCTGGAAAGTTGCAGAATTTACCATCAGAACTCCTCTATATTCCTCACAGTCATATCGGTGGAGATGTCCGCAATGTAACACGTCGGGGACTTCATCAATCAGAAGGTGGTCCTTTTCCTCCGGCGCGATAGGGGTACGGCCACCCATGGGCTTCCCGTAGATGGGCGCCAAGTGCCTTCTCTTCATTACTTCTTTCATCGGGCGGCCTATATTCTCTCTATCCAGATCCGAAACCGCCGAAATGAGATCATCGAACCCCATGCCATGGTAGATGAGGAACCTAACGCCCTCAATAGATATCAAAGCAGGGTTACCTACGAGCTTCGGGCTTAATCTTCGCAGTGGAGAGGAAACTTCGTTCAACAAAGCAGGCTGTGGTTCGGCGAGTCTAACGGCGTCGTGGTTTCCAGGGGAGATTATAATTTTTATATCATCCGGGACTCTGGAGAGTAATTCAGCAACTTTTTCATATTGATCCCGGATATTATCGATCTCCAGTTCCTTCTGCTGACCGGGATAAACTCCAATTCCATCAACCAAGTCTCCAGCAATAATTAGATATTTTACCTGTTCCGCCAATTTTCTCTGTTTTTGATTTCCGGCTTCTCCATTCAACCAATCCAGGAATTTATTGAATACGTCCTCCAGAAACATGGAGCTCCCCACATGGAGGTCGGAAATCAGGACCGCGTAACCCGAAGCCTCCTCGGATTCGGGCTGAGAACGTGAGGGAGAATTTGAAAGAGGAATGTCCGGCCAGACGATCTCATTGCCCCAAACCAGCGGATTTCTGTTTCCACTACGAAGTTCATCCGGAACTTTAGCTTTCACGCCGATGACCTCGTCGGTGACGACTTTTTCTATTTTTTCTATGACTTCCTCATTTCTCTCCGAATCTTTAACGTAAATTACAGCCTTTCCAGTCGTATCTTCAATCTCTACAATCCAGGCATCTTGCTTACGGGTCTCCCGCTTCTCGTTTACCAATCCCACCAGATTTACGACATCTCCTTCATGCCTCGGAACATTGCCCAGTTCCGTATAATTCTGGAACCCCTCTCGAGAACGAATGATATCTGACAATCGCTCAAATCGGTCGTTGAATAGCTCCACAAAATCCTCGACCTCTCCCTCCGATTTACTTTTACCGGTAACATCTCGAATTACAACAATTTCATCATCTCCTTTATCCCGAAACTCTAATTCCTCCTCCATAGTCCTTCCTTCTCCCAACTCCGCTTCGGGCGGAGATTGCGATTTTTCAATTGATTTTTCTAACCCTTGCTCTTTAGTCTCCGTTTCACTCTCAGTGGAGGGAGTCGTCTCGGGAGAAGGAATGGCCTCTTCCGAATCCAAAATTTGGGAAACAATTTTGTCCGTAACTATAGAAGGTCTATCCTCTCTCCCCTCCAAATCTTCCAAAATCTGTTCTACGGAGGAGTCAGGCGTCTCCCGCATATATTGAAGAGCTTCCGGAGTGATGTGCATGCCCCTCTCCATGAACTTCTGAACGAGTTCGGACTTCTCAGCCAGTCTAATCACCTCAGCCTCGTCTGTTTTGCTCCGGGGAGGGAATCCAAGTCGTTGATGTACATATCCTCCTGAATGGCCGATCTTACCTGGAGATTATCGACTTTGAGCTCTATTTCCTTTGTACGGCCATATCTACCATTGCTAACCACCCGGGCATCCAACACTCCCATCATGTCCAGCTCCGATAACAGCCCACTTACTCTTCTCCTACTCAACACATCCCATCCATTCTGCTGGCATAGGGAAGAATAAACTTCATAAACATTTCCCGTAGAAATCTTCCGGGCTTTCCTTTCATTGAGGAGGAGAACGCTGAGTAAAACTAATTTTGACTGCTCGGGAAGGGACCTTATCGCCTCCTCCATCCTATCGCGTTCTATTTTATCCGAAGCACGAGATACATGTTCCGTCGTTACTTTGTCGGTTCTCTCCTCTTCCGCTATCTCCCCGGCATTTCTGAGAAGATCTAAGGCCTTTCTGGCATCTCCATGCTTTCTAGCTGCATGTGCAGCACAAAGACTCAAAACACCATCGCTGAGGATACCATCGGAGAATCCCTTTTCTGATCTCTCTTCCAAGATATCCTCAAGCTGATTTGCATTATATGGAGGAAATACAACTTCCTCCTCACCGAGACTACTCTCTATACGGGGATCCAAATTCGAGACAAAGTTCAGATTATTTGAGATACCTACTACTCCAACTTTAGTACCTGATAGGTCCGAGTTTATTCGCGTCAGTAAGTATAGGATATTTGAAGTCCCTTTTGAAACTAGTCTATCTATCTCATCGAGAATTACAATAACTACCTGCTCCTCATATTCGAGTACATCGAGCAGATTCTCATAAACCTCGTCGGTGGGCCAACCAGTCATTGGAACTTCTTCGGGAAGCTCGGCATCGGATCTTTCCTCCTTCTCGATCAGGTTTTCTCTAATTTTATTGGAGAGGGAAGCCAAAACCCGATACTTGGTATCGACTACTTCACAGTTGAGATAGATAGCATCTATATTTTTTGAAAGGTCTCCGGCAACATCTTCGAGCTCTTCCATCAAGTACTTTACAGTTGCCGTCTTTCCGGACCCCGTTTTTCCGTAGATTAACACGTTGGAGGGAGTTTCTCCCCTCAGCGGGGCTACCCATATCCTAGCCAATTGACTAATCTGATCGTCACGATGGGGCAACTCGTCCGGTATATATGACGGACGGAGATACTCCCTATTCTTGAATATTTGCTGGGTTTCTAACAATTCTCTGAATACTCCTCCCGATTCTTCCTCTATGGGCACCTACCTCCTCTTTTCGATTTTTTTCGCAAAGATAATCCAATCTATCCCTCCAAGATTCCAGAGCTTGGGAAAGTCTATTTACCAAAAGTTTCTCTTCAGGGAGAACATTATCGGGTTTCGCGGAAGAAATAGTCATCTTAGCGAGCTTTTGGATTCGAAGATTGAGAAGAGAGTTCACCGTTTCTCTCATCTCATCCGCCTCCTCGGCCCTTTCCTGACCAAGTTTCCCAATTCTGTGAAAAACTATTTGATAGAAATGATCGGGAAGCTCCTCCAATGTGGAGGATTTTTCTTCCTTGATCAAAAGTTTACGTAAGCCTGCGACCGAAAAATCGTCAACCGGCTCGACTATCCCTCTTTCTTCAAGTAAGGTGGCCTCCCAAACTCTTACCGACACCTCTTCTCCTTCTCTGAAAGGTCCTAATTTTCTCCTGACAAGATCAGTCTCCGGAAAATCTTGAAGTACTTTTACTTTCTGCTTCATGATTATCACCTAAGCTTGACTGATAAGCTCCTCACTCGGGGAGTACAAACGGCCTTTCTTCTTCTCCCTTTCGATCATCTCTTCGACGAATTCTCTATCTATCCCTTCAGCTCTCGCCTCCTCCTTGACGGCTCCAATCGGGGCTCCCTCTCCGTAATCCTCTTCCAGCTCCTCAATTATTTCCATAATCTTTCGGAATTTCTCACGCTGACTCCGGGAATGGCCCGTCATCAACATATCGATATCGGGTTTACCGGATTCGTCCTCAATACCCATCTGCCTTAGAGAAGCTCTGAATAAATCGATCACTTTTTCTGCGTCTTCGACAGTTACTTCTTCAGAAAGTCTAAGTCTTGCATTACTCTTGGCCAATCTTACCAAAGCTTCCAGCTGCCTCGCCGTTATGGGCACCGCTTCCTCCTCGGATGGAGCCTCGCCACCAATCGTGGACCTCCACTGGACAAAGAAGTCCTCTAACTTTTGTTTTGCCTCTTCATTTTTGAACTCGGGATGTATGTACTTTTTAGCATAAATGATAAGCTTTCGAAGTTCATCTCGATCCAACTCCGGCTCTACAACTTCTTCGGGCTTACTCTGGAGGTTTAACATATGATTAGCAAGGTCACGGTCTTTCTCCTCTTTTGGAATATCTCTCAAGATGAAAATTAGATCGAACCTAGAAAGTATAAGCGCTGGAAGATCTATTTGCTGGGGAATAGGATCAAATTTATCAAATCTCCCCAATCGAGGATTGGCCGCAGCCAAAATAGCAGTTCTAGTATTCAGAGTCGCAACTATCCCTGCTTTAGCCACGCTAATAGTCTGCTGCTCCATAGATTCCAGTATGGCCCCCGATTCCTCATCGGACATCTTATCAAACTCATCGATGCAAGCCATTCCACCATCTCCAATGGCCAAAGCCCCGGCTTCCAGAGTCCAGCCACCAGTAAGTTCATCCCTTACAGCCGCCGCCGTCAATCCTGCCCCTGTGGCCTTCTTTCCAGATGTATAAATCCCCCTCGGAGCTACCTGATTAGTCCACTTCAGAAGTTGGCTCTTTGCGGTTCCGGGATCGCCCGTCAAAAGGATATGACTATCTCCTCTAATTCTCGACTCGTCGGGGAGTTCAACCGGAGGAGAACCAAATAACTGAAGCGCTATTGCCTCCTTAATTCTATCATATCCAAATATGCTCGGAGCTATAGAATTTATTACTAAGTTTCTAACGCGATAATTCTCCTTCAATTCCTCAATCCATTCTTCATCCTCGGGGGAAAGTTCTGTCTCTTCGACGCTCTTTTCCTTGACAGTAATATGATTTATCTCAAGAACCTTTCGAAAAGTGGTCTTTTTCTTATTCTGCTTAGTCTCCTGAATCGCTCGTAGAACACCCGTTACAATCACTTGGTTTCCTGGGACCGCCTCATCCACAATATCATCTCGAGCTATTGCACTAAGATCTCGAGGAACACGTCCTCCTCGGAGCTTCTCGGGGAGTTCCTGAATCCGAAGGCTCTGCCAATCCCTGAACTCGGATTCCTCTTCCTTAAGTCTGAAAGGCCCTTTCTTGGAACAATTTGGATTCTGACAGATCTGTGGCTTTCTAAATTTCTTGCCTGTCTGTTGAACTCTATTTTCTTCACCGCACCGTTCACACTTGAAAGTAGCAATTTCCACTTCGGGCTTGACATCACTCGCTCTGGTCATAATTCCTTCCAGCTGAATAAATTTGCCGACGTCGGATGCTCGGATCTCTCTCAATTCTCTCGTTTCATCTATATTCTTTACTCTCAAGTGAAAACTAGGGATTTCGGTTATATCTTCAAGAATCTCATCCGCCTTGTCCAGAAAATCTATAGGCTCTTCCAGAAGAGCTTTAGCAAGGTCTAGGTCCTTGTCCACAAGTCGATCATATTCGATTACTAAAGATCTCTTTCCCTCAGATGATACTCTCTGCAGCTCTTCCAGAATTTCATTGCTGTGCAAGAAGTTTTCCAGTTTCTCCTCTAATTCATCATCCAAATGCTTCAGCCTCCGAGAACGAAATAGAAATAACTTTCAAACCTTTTATAGAAATTGGGTGTAAAATTTACAGTTTCTTCTTGAATTTGTCCAACAATTTCAGCCCTGATAATAAATTTCTGGCCCATTTGACACACCCTTTCTTTGGAATTGACCTCTCGAAAAATACCATCCATAGTTGTATTCTCTCCACGAGAGGTCGAGAGGGTATTATTTTTGAAAATGGTGTATTGTTTTTTGGGAGAGGTCGGTGAAAGTAAAAATAAACTCCATGCTAGGAATTGAATCGTTTTCTCATCAAAATAAAAAGAAACGATATCTGGTCTTTTTTCGGAAAAAGAAAATATAATTTCCGGTCTTCCACTCGAAACACTGGAAACGAAGGTCCTCAGGAAAGAGGGGTGATAGGAAAATAAGAAAAATAAAAATTTAAAATCAAAAATAAAGTCAGGAAGAGAGGATATCTATATATTCGTAGGCTTCTACGCTGGAATCGAAACAGTAGTGTACTTCCGAATAGTTTTGAGAGAATTCTTCCACATCCCTCTTGATGTCTTCCGGGTCCTTGCCTTCAATTATGATTTGGGCTATGAAATCTGCGATTTGTTCCATTTCTTCTTCCTCCATGCCGAGTCTAGTTATTTCCGAAGTTCCTATCCTGATACCTCCAGGATTCTTGTAATGTCTATCTTCCCGAATGTCCCATGGTAGAAGGTTTCGGTTCAGGATAATATTCGCATCTTCCAATTTTTTCTCAAAATCTCCGCCCAAACCGTATTCCGTGACATCAGCCAAAATGACGTGGGAAGAAGTGAATTCTTTCTCAGGAGCAACGACATCTAACCCTCTGTCATAGAGGGCATCACCTAAGGCCTTTGCATTCTTTATAATCTGTTCTCCGTACTCCTCTCCAAATTCTAGATTTTCTGCAAGCGAAATTGCAACTCCGGCCACGGCATGTAGATGATGGTTACTAACTACACCTGGAAAAACTGCGCTGTCTATATCCTCTTTTAGGTCCGGATCAGAAGTCAAAATCATTCCATGCTGTGGTCCTGGTAGGGTCTTATGAGTACTGCAATCCATAATGTCGGCGCCCTCGGCCAGTGGATCTTGAAAATGTCCGCCTCCAATTAGCCCAGCTACATGAGCTGCATCGTAGGCTACTTTCGCTCCTACATCCTTAGCAGTTTCTGCAATTCCCTGTACGGGATGAGGGAAAAGGAAAACGCTGGCTCCAAAAAGGAGAAGGTCTGGTTCGACCTCAATGATTTTTTCTTTGGTTTCTTCTACGTCTATATTCATTTCTTCTTCATCAAAAGGGAAGTATTCAACATTCAGACCGTGGACTGACCCAGCCGTTCCACCGAACTTCTTTTTACCCATGCTTATATGTCCACCGCAGGCAATTGGGAGACACATCAGTGTATCGCCAGGATTCGTAAAGGCCGTATAGGTGGCCAGATTAGCAAGTACTCCGGAAATAGGCTGCACGTTTGCATGTGCCGCGTTGTAAACCTCCTTAGCAAGGTCCTGAGCTAAAAACTCCACTTCGTCGATATACTCACAACCGGCGTAGACTCGTTCCCCGGGTGCTCCTTCCGCATACCGATTTCCGAAATCCGAAGTCATAGCTTCTCTCACTGCAGGGCTAGGAATATTCTCGCTGCCAATGAGATTAATTGTTTTCTTCATGAATTCGTGATGATCTTTGAGAAGACTACGAGTTTTCTCATAGGATTTTTTCGGATCCAATTTTACACCTCCAACTGGTTAATTATTTCCTCGTATTTAGCTGTAACTTCTATCGGGGGTTCCGAAACATCAACCGCTTCTTCGGGGTCTTTTAATATAAGTCCTGTGACCACACAAACTACCCTTTCATCAGAATCGACCTGACCAGACTCCAAGAGCTTCTTTAACCCAGCAATAGAGGTCGCGCTAGCGGGCTCCACTCCAATCCCCTCCAGCCTCGCTAAATCTTTCTGCGCCTCTACTATCTCTTTGTCCGTAACGCTTTCGGCAGTTCCATCAGTATTTCTTATCGCATTCAAAGCCTTCGGGCCGTTTACCGGATCCCCAATTCGAATCGCGGTCGCTATCGTCTCCGGATTCTCGTCTGGCTCCACTTCGTCCAGTCCTTTCTTTATAGCATTGACAACCGGGCTTGCTCCCTCCGCCTGGATACCGGTCATAGTGGGCATCTCGTCAACGATTCCTACCTCCTTAAACTCATAGAACCCCTTGTAAATCGCCCAGATGTTGGCACAGTTGCCCATAGGAACCAAAATTCTATCCGGGGTTTCGAAGCCCAACTGATCTGAAATTTCAAACCCAATCGATTTTTGCCCCTGAGGGCGGAACGGATTCACGGAATTAAGCAGGTAAAACTCCTCCCTCTCGTTGCAGAGCTTTCTAATCAGCTCAAGAGCCCTGTCAAAATTATCCTTGACTGCGATTATTCTGGCCCCATGAATGGCTGCTTGAGCCATCTTTCCAAGGGCGACTTTACCGCTCGGGGTTAAAACAACACATCGCAAGCCGGCATTCGCAGAATATGCAGCTAAAGATGAAGAAGTATTCCCGGTGGAGGCACAGGCAACCGCATCTACCCCATACTCAAGGGCCTTGGTAACCCCTACAGTCATTCCCCGATCCTTGAAGGAACCGGTCGGGTTTCCGGCCTCGAATTTTACATACAATTCATCTATCCCTATTTTTTCGGCTAATCTATCGCACGAGTAGAGCGGCGTCCCCCCTTCCTCCAAACTCACTACCTTCGAATCGTCCTCAATCGGCAAGAATGGTCTATATTTCCAAGTGGAAACACATTCTCTCTCAAGAACATCTTTATCTATCTCTTCCTTCACCCTCTCAAGATCCAACTCAATTTCCAAAAGTGAATCGCAATCGGGGCAGGTGTATAGTTTTCTAGAGGTATCATATCTATTTCCACAGCCTATACACTCGTAGTACATTTTCATTCCTCAACTGATTTGTATATATCCAAGATATCTCCAAGGATAGCGCTCGAGGTCTCTCGTGGGCCAGCCCCGAAACCGGTTATCGTTATTTCTCTCGCCAAATCTGTTTTCAGAGTAACGGAGTTGAGAGAACCCTTAACCACCAGTGGATTACCGGATGGCACGAGCCTTGGGGAAACCTCTAACTTTTCGGAATTTGCAATTCCTACCAATCTTACCTCATTTCCGGTATCCTGAGCTAGCCGAGTCGCATCGGGATCTATCCTTGTTATCCCCTCAACTTCGACGTCATCGAGTGTAATATTTATATCCAGAAGTGCATTCGCGAGAATAGTCAATTTGGCAGCGGTGTCTATCCCTTCGATATCCAAGGTTGGATCCTTCTCGGCAATCCCAAGCTCCTGGGCCTCATTTAAAACCACGTCGAACGGGACTCCTTCATCGCTCATACGGCTAAGAATATAATTTGTAGTTCCATTCAGCACGCCTCGAATCTCGGAGACGCTGTCGCCCGAAAGCTGCCTTTGCGCCAATCCCAAAATCGGGATAGCTCCTCCCACCGTTGCAGAATATCTAAACTCTATGTCTTTCTCGTTCTGCAAATTTTCTAATTCCTGAAAAGCAACAACTAGAGGACCCTTATTGGAAGTGACGACGTGTTTTTCCAACTCCATGGCTTTCCTTATATGTATAAGTCCGGGTTCTCCGTTCTCTATGCTGGTAGGAGTGAGCTCTACTATTAAATCGGAGTCGACATTTTCTATAATATCCAAAGTCGAAGCTCCTTTCTCTCCCCTTTCTGGATAATTTGCGACCGAATTATCCTCGACTGCTCCAATTAATTTCTCCAAATCCAACCCCTCTTCATCTACAACCGCTCCCTTCGAATCCACGGCTGCAACAACTTCGGGGGAAAAGCCACTCCTTTCTTCTAGATAATCTTCCTTTTCCAACAAAACTTGAGCGAAGGCCTGTCCCAAATTTCCGAATCCTATTATGCTTATTTTCAAAATTATCACCTGAGTTGTTCTATCATCAACAAATCTTTTTCCTCAGCTATTTCTTCCAATTTCGAAACCGCTTTTTGAAGAATTTCATCGTCGGTCGCCCACAAAATCACTCGGGCTGCAGATTCTCCTTCCGACTTCCCGATCGCCAGACTTATATCCGAAACCTTAGCTCCTTCTATCGAATTTATCCTTTCTATGGAGTCTGGAACGCCCGTCTTAATTAACTCCCCCACCAATAATACCACAGCTCGGGTAGCTGCCTCTTCCTCTCCCACTCGAGTAATCTTAGCACCTGCTTCCTTAATCTCCTCGACTATTTTATCGAGTCGTTCCTCTTCCTTCACTTCTAAAATAACGGTTACTGGGACTTTCCCCAAGGGTGTCTTTTCTTCTCTCTTATGGACTACATTCTGGATATTAGCCCCATACCTGGAAATTGGCTTGAGAACCTTGACCAACTGTCCAGGAGTATCCTCCAATTCCATTTCAATTCGAACGCGCATTTGACCACCCAAACTAATTCACTGTATATTTTCCTTACTTATGTTGTTTTTTTACAAAGCGTCAATAGCCAAACTATTAATTATCTAGAAGTAGATTATCCAAGAACTTATAGCCTTCTATTTCGCCAATCGACCCTTTCTGGGCCGAAAATTCTTCAAAGCAATTCACCTCATCGCCTTCTTTCTCTGTCGAATATATTGAGAATGGAACCGGATCCGGAACGTGATTTTTCACTTCTATCGGGGTCGGATGATCCGCCATTATTGAAACTGTATATTCTCCATCCACATTGTCTATCACATTACCCAAGAGACGGTTATCCAAATTTTCAATTGCCTCAATCTTTTTCTCCACATCGCCTGCATGGCCGGCCTCATCGGGAGCTTCTACATGGATAAATACCAGATCATGATCCTCAAGCGATTTTAAACCAAAATCGGCCTTGTTCTCATAACTAGTATCATAGTATCCGGTGGCTCCAGGCACAGAAACCTTATCCATGCCAGCACAAACTCCCAACCCTTTGACCAAAGTTACTGCCGATATTACTGCACCTCCGATGCCGTATTTTTCTTGGACGGTCTTCATTTTCGGTTTTTTTCCCTGCCCCCATAGCCAAATCGAATTCGCAGGATTTTTGCCCTCTTCGGCTCTCTTCTTGTTCACGGGATGATTGGACAATATTTCTCTCGAGTCGAGGATTATTTTATTCAAGTATTGAGCCGTCTCATTGTTTCTTGGTTTGATTAAATTCTCCTCGTAACTTTCTCCTATTATCTTGTGAGGGGCAGCCGAGTCCAGCTCACCGATTTCGTTTTCTTCTTCCTGCAATACGAAGAGATGTCGATAATCAATTCCCACGTTGAACTCTCCTAAATTCCCACGTTTACTGCTTACTTCCTCTATCAATTCCCTGGCTTCCTCAGTGGAAATGTGTCCGGCGCTATAATCCTTAACCTTACCATTTTCTTCCGTAATCAAATTACACCTAAAAGCTACTTCATTTTCATCAAGCTCCACATCCATACCCAGAGCTTCTAGGGGTCCCCTACCAGTGTAATACTTCCTAGGATTATATCCTAGGATGGACATAATTGCGACATCAGAATCGGCTGGCATTCCCTCGGGCACATTATTTAGAAGCCCATTCCTCCCATTAGAGGCTATCCGATCCATATTCGGCTTTTTGGCGGCCTGAAGCGGGGTCTTCCCTCCCAGCTCGTTCAATGGCCGACCTGCCATCCCATCTCCTATGATTATAATGTGCTTCATTTTTCGAACCTCAATTCTTCCATGTGAATTGAATTTGGTTTTTATAGCCTTGATATATCCCAACTAAATAATTGAAACAATAGTTAAAAGATTGCATTTTTTGATAGGTAGTAGCTACTTCAGAACCCGATCCGTATCCATATACCAAATATAGAGGTCCAACTCTCCGAGTGACAGATTCACTTCTTCCGCCAAATCCTCAACCTTTTCCTCTATCCTCAAGTACCTTTTCTCGGTCAGACTTTTCGGAATTTGATCAATCAAACAGTAGTCACATATTACTCGGAGTATATGTCTATCCAAAATCATCAGCCTATTATACCCCACATTTCTCAAGAAATGGCTTCCTTCTTTGTACCCTATTCCCATCGCGTTCTCTACCAACCAATCACGGGCATCTCGAGGATTGGCAAAATCGGTTACTATATCCTTAATATCATGCGAATATCTCCTATTTTCCACAATATATCCAGCCCTTGTACGGTAAAATCTGTGACCCAGTCGCTCAAGTTCGTTCTGAAGCTCCTGTTGGGGGAGATTAATAAATCCTTCAATGCCGAGTTCCTTTTGTATTTCGATTCCCAGCTCTGCAGTCGAATTAGCGGTTAAAACGCAGAAGGACAGTTCCGAAAACCAGCGCTTATTTCCTTTTTCTCCGACTTCCTCGAACTCCTTTATTCTACTGCTGATTTTTTCTTCTATATCTGAATCCTTCAATTCCTCTAGTTCCGCAATTAGGTCTTCCATATCTTAAATTCAGATTAATCTGATTGAAAAGTTAGACGTAGGCGCGAAGAGACGCATTCTGAGAAGATTGGTTGAACACGGATTCTGTTCTTTCATGCGATGTTTCTTGAGAAATTGTCCACTCTCGTATGTGAACCTTGGACGGAGTAGCATCGACCACAGAAAATTCCGGTACTTCTCTAGGCAATAGGGGGACTGAAACTAGGCCCGAGCGAGGGTGGAGACTCATCGGCGCGAGTAGAAGGCCTCTTCTCCACTTGAGCTCGGTTAAGAGGCAGGTGCCCGAACTGCCTGAGAATTTGATAGGAGATTCATCTTCTTTAATTTTGAAGGACCCGTTATTTTCTACGTATTTAGAAGCTTGCGAAGTGATATTTTCATGTATTTCCGAAATAAATTCCAAATCATCCGGTGATCCTGTCTGAACGTCTTCTATAGGTATCAGGATATCAAACCCAAGCTTTCCAGAGTATTTGACCAACGGGGATGGGAACCCCTCTTCCTCAAGAGCCTCTAGAAATAGAGTGGTGGCTTCCTTTACCGAAGAGAGTCCACCCTCAACCGCCTTCAAGGACCACGCCAAGTCTCTTCCCCTTATCCCCGAAGCATCAAATGGGTCCGAGTAACGCCAATACGAGGAATAGAAGGCCTTAGCTCCGGCCTTGAGCGATTGAGTAAATGTCCTTTGAGAATCGATAACCAGAAGGGAATCTTCCACTGGGGATTGACGCTGGATTTCGTCGATCTTTTTATTGAAAAACGCTCCCTCCCGTGTGGGGCTAGATGAACCTGAATAAAAGAAATCTATAATTGCCTGTCTAACTCCTTTCTGGCCATAGTAATTTTCCATTGGCTCCCATCCAAAATTAGAGGGAGGGGATTTTTAAAGGGAATTTTCGGGAGGGGTCGGTGAAAGTAAAAATACTTACGAAAAAGCCATTTCCCTAGACAAAGATTCAAAAATTGGCTTACCTAAAAGGAGTAAACATGGGTTCGGAATGTCCTCAGTGCGAAGGTAAGATTCGTTCCAGACAAATGGAATCGGGAAGGTGGTTGCTCTCCTGCATTTCTTGCGAAATATGTTTCGCTACAGATCAGACAAATCTCTCGGAGGAAGAAGCTCGTAAAAAGCTCGTACAGAGATACGATGAGGGAGCTTTACAAAACCTAGGTAAAACCTGGGTTCGAAGACATGGGCTCGGAAAAGACCTCAAGCTTATGAATATGGGAGTAGATAGGGAAGTTTTTCAAAATCTTCCTTCCGATATCAAGGGTATTCTCCGTGGAGGGGACGAGGTTGTCGAGTATGAATTCATGGAGCCAACAACTCCAAAACCCGGATCTAGAATAAAAGACTCCGCTCTGAAAACCTCTCTCCAGAAATCATTGCAGAAAAAAGGGATAGACAGGCTCTTTGAGTTCCAAGAAGAGGCTATAGAAAAAATACTCGAAGGACAAAACGTTCTAATTTCTGCTCCTACCGCAACGGGGAAGACGGAAGGATTTATCCTCCCTATATTTCAGAAAATAATAGAGGAAAAGAACTCAGGGGAAAGAGAAGGAAATAGAGTGCGCGCGCTGATTATATATCCCACCAAAACTCTCAGTCGCGACCAGCTTAAGAAACTCCGGGAGCTTGGGCGGGGGGCAGGGATAACTCTGGACGTTTACGATGGGGATACTAGCAGGGGGAAGAGATCCGAGATCGAGGAAAAGCCTCCCGACATCCTAATAACAAACTTCGACATGATACACTTTCATCTCTCGAGGAGGACCAATTTCTCCCGGCTAATCAAGTCATCGGAATGGGTAGTTATCGACGAAATTCACCAATACACGGGGGCCTTCGGCTCAAACGTACACTTCATTCTCAAACGGATGGAGAGAGTATTCTACAACGATTTTCAGTTAATAGGTGCTAGCGCAACAATCAGAAACCCCCGGGAATTCGGGGAGAATCTCTTCGATGCTCAAGTCGAAGTAATCGAATGTGAGAAAGGCAGACACGGACCCATACATTTCCTGATGTTATATCCCAGAGACAGGTCATCGAAAACGATGCTCGTCGACTGCTTGAAAAGACTATATCGAAACGACAGGAAGACGGTAGTTTTCGGTAATTCGCATCAAGGGGTCGAATCAATGGCGAAAATAGCCAGAGACAGCGAGAATATAGATGTAGAGGTACATAGAGCCGGTCTTTCCTACGAGCACCGGCGGAAAGTGGAGAAAAAACTGAGAGAAGGGAAACTCAGAGTAGTAACTAGTACGCCCACCCTAGAACTTGGCATCGATATCGGTGATCTGGATGCCGTAGCTTCCGTCCTGGTGGGTATCACTCGCTTCAAACAGAGAATCGGGAGAATAGCGAGGAGAGGACAAGAGGGGCTGGCGATATTGGGACTCCGCTCGGACGACCCGATTAGCTCGTACTACAGAAACCATCCGGACGACTATTTTCAAGATGTGGACCCCGGATATGTGGAACCCAAAAATCCGGTAGTCGCTAAGAATCAATTGATCGCAGCTGCTATGGACAAGCCAATTGAGGGAGACGAATTCGAGGAATTCGACGAATTGCTGGAGGAACTTAGAGAATATGACCTACTCTCCAAAAAAGGGGAGAGGCTAGATGCCACTAAGAAAGGCCGCGAAAAGCTCGAAAATTACTCAATTAGAGGAATAGGTTCTTCAGTAGATTTAGTCTACAATAAGCAACGAATCGGATCACGAGAGATGCCGTTGGCGGCCCAAGAACTCCACCCCGGAGCGGTTTATCTTTATGCAGGGGAGGAGTACAAATCTAAATCCTTTTCGTTCCAAGGCGACGGAGGTAGGGCAATCTTAGAGAAAATGACCTCTTCGGAAAATATAAGGACGAACGCTAGCAGACATACGGAGCCCGAGATAATTGAAATATTAAATCGCAAACAGGCCTTCGGTATAGAGATCCTATACTGCAGATTGAAGATAACCGAGAGCGTCGACGGGTATTATGAAATCGACGTCTTCAACGATAAGGTAGTAGACGAGAAGACTCTCGACGAGCCAATCGAGTATTCCTTTGAAACACTCGGTTTCTTTTTTAGGGCTCCCTCTCCCGACACCGCAGAGGAGATCGAGTTTGAGTCGGGGGGAGAGGAACTCAGAGGGTCCTTTCACGCCGTGGAACACGCAATTTTGGAGTGTAGCAATATGTTCACTGGCGGAGGAAGTCAAGAGGTTGGTGGAGTAGCCATGGGAACTTCCGGCCTAATATTCGTCTACGATGGTTCCCCGGGCGGCAACGGCGTATCAAAGCTCCTATACGACAGGTTCGAAGACGCGGTAGAGAGGTCGCACGCGATATTAAATGAATGCGCCTGTGAGAGCGACAATGGCTGCCCGAACTGCACGCAAAGCTATCGATGTGGTAGCAATAATGACCCATTAAGCAGGGAGGGGGCTATAGACTCTCTAGAAAAGATTCTGAACGGCAATGAGACAAAAGTATCGGAACGGGATTTCTCCGAGGAAGAACCAATCGTTTAAATAGATGGGGTTATTTTTGTTACACCCATAACAAAAAAATAGAATTACTTTCCCTCGAATAGAAGATACAAAATTCGATGACTCAGGATTCATTACTTTCTAAACTTTTCCTCAATTCCTCAAAGAAAAAGTACGTGTCATGTGGTCCCGGGCCGGCCTCGGGGTGGTACTGAACGGCCTTGATGGGCATCTCCTCGTGTTCTACACCTTCCACCGTATCATCGTTGAGATTTATTTCCGTGACCTCAAGCCCGACATCCTTCAGGCTTTCTCTCGTCACCGCGAAACCGTGATTTTGAGTAGATATGAAAACCCTGCCGCTCTCAAGATCCTTCACTGGATGATTTATTCCCCTATGTCCAAACTTGAGCTTGAAAGTTTCCGCTCCTAGGGCCAAGGAGATGAGCTGATTTCCCAAACAAATTCCGTAGAGGACAGTCTCCCCGATCAAGTCCCTGATATTTTCAATCGTCTCGTCCAAAAGAGCCGGATTCCCGGGACCATTGGAAACCAAAACTCCGTCCGGTTCGTAATCGAGAATTTCGTCGGCAGTAGTATCATAGGGGACGATTGTAACATTTATATCCTCCTTGAGAATATTGGTGAGAATATTTTTCTTATAACCACAATCAAGCATTACCAGATCCAAATCTCCTCCATTCTCAAACCTTTGTACTTCCTCGCTGGACATTTCCGGCACCAAATACTCCTTTTCCTTGATGCCGGGCTGCTCCTTAGCTTCGCGGACGAGTTCGTCTTTTTCCATTTCTTCATTCCCGACGTAGAGAACGGCCTTCATTGTCCCGTGGATCCTAGCCTTTCTAGTAAGCATTCGAGTATCGATACCCTCCACACCGGGTATATCATATTCCTCGAGGAACTCATTCAGCGACTTCTCGGAGGTCCAGTTACTGGGATAGCGACAGAGATCCCTTATCACCAAGGCCTCGGCCTTAATCCCATCGGACTGGTAATGCTCAGGATTAACTCCGTAATTACCTACCATCGGATAGGTAAGCATGAGCAACTGCCCGTTGTAGGAGGGATCGGTGAGAGCCTCGACATAACCGGTCATCCCGGTTTCGAACACGAGTTCTCCCTTAGCCTTCCCTTCCGCTCCGAAACCTTCGCCTTCCAAAAAGGTTCCATCCTCAAGAGCCAGATAGGCCTTCATAATCTATCACCTGCATACTCCTGAATTGGTTTGACCGTCATTTTGCCCTCGCTCATTCTTTTGATCGCATTTACCGCGGCGGTGGCCCCGGCAAGGGTAGTTATATATGGTATGTCAAAGTTCACCACAGCCGACCTGATTTCAAATTCGTCGGATTTCGCTCCCTTACCCACCGGCGTATTGATAATTAGATCGATCTTCTTCGACTTAATTAGATCCAATATATTGGGTCTCTCGATATCACTTACCTTTGGAACTATCTCCACATCGACACCCATATTTCGTAATTTTCTGCCCGTCCCTTCGGTCGCGTAGATATCAAAGCCCAGGTTTTCCAGATTGGAAGCTATTAGAGTAACGGTTCTCAAATCCTTGTTCCTGACAGAGATAAAGACGTTGCCGCTTTCCGGAAGCTGCATTCCCGCAGAAATCTGAGACTTATAGTAAGCTTTACCAAAGTCCGAATCAATTCCCATCGCCTCTCCTGTGGCCTTCATTTCGGGTCCGAGAACTGTGTCAACACCCGGGAGATTTGAGAATGAAAACACCGCCTCCTTTACGGAAACATGATCGACATCTACTTCTTCAGTGTAACCCAACTCTTCCAAATTCCTCCCAACCATCACCTTAGTCGCCAGCTTTGCCAACTGAACTCCCGTTGACTTGCTGAGATACGGAATCGTTCTGGAAGCACGTGGGTTGACCTCCAAGACATATACATTATCATTTTTGACAGCAAATTGAATATTCATCAAACCGATTACATCCAGCTCCTTCGCCATCGCCTCAGTTGCCCTTCTCATCTCATTCTTTGCCCTACCGCTAATTGACTGAGGCGGATAAACGCACGCGGAGTCTCCCGAATGGACTCCAGCCTCCTCAGTATGTTCCATCATTCCGCCAAGAACGACGTCATCTCCATCAGAAATAGCGTCCACCTCGACTTCTACCGCCTCCTCAAGGAACTTATCTATCAAAATTGGTTTATCGGGAGCTACCTCGATAGCTTCTTCTATATAATTCTCCAACTCATCTTCTCCATAAACTATCTCCATTCCTCTGCCTCCGAGTACGTAAGAAGGTCTCACGAGGACGGGATATCCAATATTGCTGGCTATCTTCAAGGCCTCCTCGTAAGATCTAGCGGTTCCTCCCTCGGGCTGATTTAATTCCAGCTTATCTATCATTGCGCCGAATCTTTGCCTGTCCTCCGTCATGTCTATGGACTTAGGGGAAGTACCAAGGATGTTCACTCCTTCCTCCTCAAGTTCCTCGGCAATATTTAGTGGAGTCTGACCTCCGAACTGCACTACGACTCCTTTAGGTTCCTCTTCCTCGATTATTCCCAAGATATCTTCCGCAGTCAATGGTTCAAAGTATAGCTTGTCCGAAGTGTCATAATCCGTTGAGACCGTCTCCGGGTTGCTATTAACCATAATTGTCTCATAGCCTTCCTCCTCCAGTGCGAAAGCGGATTGGACGCAGCAATAATCAAACTCTATTCCTTGGCCAATCCTATTGGGACCAGACCCGAGAATCATTACCGACTCTTTATCGGTCTCCCTCACTTCCGATTCATCTCCATAGGTCGAGTAGTAATAGGGAGTCTTTGCCTCGAACTCGGCCGCACAGGTATCCACTGCCTTATAAGTTGATTTTATTCCCGAGTCCTGACGATGATGTCTCACTTTCTTCTTCTCGGAATCCAAAAGATGAGCAAGTTGTTTGTCCGAGAAACCATATCTTTTGGCCTTCCTGAGCATCCTTTCGGGCATTTCTTCCAATCTATCGTATTCTTTAATCTCCTCCTCAACCCCGATGATGTTCTTAATTCTAGATATGAACCAAGGATCGATTTGAGTAAGCTCGCTGACTTCCTCAATGGAATATCCTTCCATCAGAGCGTGTTTGACGTAAAATACTCTCTCGGGAGTCGGCTTCGAGAGCTTTCTCTCCAAATCAGCTTCTTCAAGTTCCACGGAATCTCCATCGGAGCCCAGACCGGCTCTTCCAATCTCAAGGGAACGAATTGCTTTCTGGAGAGCCTCTTCGAAAGTCCTGCCAATTGACATTGTTTCTCCGACGGATTTCATTTGAGTGGTAAGTATTTCATTAGCTCCGGGAAGTTTGTCAAAGGGCCACCTTGGAGCCTTAACTACCGTATAGTCGATAGTGGGCTCGAAGGATGCCGGGGTCTCCTTCGTAATATCATTTGGTATTTCATCCAATGTCAGTCCAATAGCCAATTTCGCGGCTATTTTCGCGATAGGAAATCCTGTGGCCTTCGAGGCCAAAGCGGAAGACCTTGAGACTCTCGGATTCATCTCGACAACTATCATTCTTCCGTTCTCAGGATTTACGGCGAATTGGATATTTGAGCCGCCAGTCTCAACTCCTATCTCTCTGATTATGTCAATGGAGTAATCCCTCATCCTCTGATATTCCTCGTCGGTTAAGGTCTGAGAAGGGGCACAAGTAATAGAATCTCCAGTGTGGATGCCCATAGGAGTCATGTTCTCGACCGTGCAAATTATTACCACGTTGTCAGCCAAATCACGCATGACCTCCAATTCAAATTCCTTCCATCCCTCGACGGATTCCTCTATCAAAACCTGATTAATTCTACTTCTACTAATTCCTCTTGTAGCTATCTCGTGAAGTTCCTCCTGATTGTAAGCCGATCCTCCACCCGATCCACCCAGAGTGTAAGCGGGCCTGACAACGACCGGATACCCGATTTCGTCGGCAACTTCCACGGCATCATCCGGGTCGGTGACCGCTTGGCTCCGAAGATAGGGCACATCGATATTGGCCATTGCATTCTTGAAGCTGGTTCTGTCCTCCGCCTTATTGATAGCCTCAGCGTCTGCACCGATGAGCTCCACGTCAAACTGTTCCAAAATTCCCTCCTCGGAAAGAGATGAAGCTATATTCAGGCCCTCCTGAGCGCCTAGAGTCGGAAGCAGGGCATCAGGGCGCTCCTTCTCAATTACCTTTCTCGCAAAATCCGAGGTCAAAGGTTCAATATAAGTCCTGTCTGCCATATCAAAATCAGTCATTATGGTAGCGGGATTCGAATTCATCAAAATCGTCTTATACCCCTCCTCCCTCAGAGCCTTGCAAGCCTGTGAGCCCGAATAGTCAAATTCGCATGCCTGGCCTATTCGAATCGGGCCGGATCCTATAACCATTATGCTTTCAATATCCTCTCTCTTAGGCATGTTTTTCCTGACCCTTCGTCTTCTTTAAGCCAATGATTTTTAATCGTTATTAACATTCACCAAGAACACGATGAAAATTCAAAACCTTTTTTCGCAAATGCTAGAATATAGTTTTGGGTTTCGAGGTCTCTGAAATGGGTGAGGAAAAATTTGGTTATGAAGATTTTCTGTCTCCATTCACATGGAGATACGGAAGCTCCGACATGAGGGAAATCTTCTCCGAAATAGAGTATAGAACTCTCTGGAGAAAAATCTGGGTCTCCCTAGCCGAAGCCCAAGCAGAATATGGATTGATATCGGAAGAAGAACTTGAAGACCTCAAGTCGAAGGCCTCCCCAGAGCACATTGACTTGGAGAGAGCTCACGAGATAGAGGAGAAGATCGGACACGATTTGATGGCGGAGGTAAAAACCTACGCGGAGCAATGTCCCACGGGCGGAGGTAAGATCCACCTTGGGGCCACTTCAATGGACATCGAGGACAACGCGGACGTAATCAGGATGAAAAAGGGCTTCGAATTGATAATGAAAAAATTAGTGAATTGTCTGAAATTGTGTTCGGAACATGTAGACGAATATAAAGAAATGGCCTGTATGGGATGGACACATATTCAGCCCGCAGAACCTACCACGGTCGGGTATAGATTCGCCAATTACGCTCAGGATTTAGTATTGGATATCACAGCACTGGAAAAATTACTCGATGGTTTTCTGAAAGGTAAGGGGATAAAGGGCGCCGTAGGTACATCGGCCAGCTATCAGAGGTTGCTCGGTGAAGATGAATCTCCAGCCGAGATGGAAAAAAAGGTAATGGACAAACTCGAATTAGATTACTTCCCTGTCTCGTCACAGACTTACCCCCGAAAACTAGACTATCTCGTCCTTTCAACACTCTCCAGCATAAGTCAAAGTGTGCATAAGTTCGCTCTCGACCTGAGACATCTCCAATCTCCTCCGTTTGGAGAGTTATCGGAACCGCTGAAGGAAGAACAAGTGGGATCTTCAGCCATGCCTTTCAAGAAAAATCCCGTAACTTCCGAGAGAATGTGCTCCTTGTCCCGATACGTCTCATCTCTGCCCAAAATAGCTTGGGAAAATTCGGCACAATCCATTTTGGAAAGAACCCTTGACGATTCCGCCAATCGGAGGATAATAATACCCGAATCCTTCCTAGCAGTCGACGAAATCCTAAGACTATATGAAAAAATTCTGAAGGATTTGACCGTCTATCCTGAGATGATAAAATTAAACCTAAAAAAATTCGGAATGTTTTCCGGGACGGAAGCAATTCTGATGAAACTAGTCGAGGAAGGAGAAGATAGACAGGAAATACACGAGAAACTGAGGGTAATATCCTCGCAGGCATGGGAGAAGGTGATGAAAGGAATGGAGAATCCACTTCCTAAGCTCCTAAAAGAAGATGAAGTGATAGGGGAACATCTTGAAGAAGATGAAGTAGACGAATTATTAGAACCGTCGGAGCACGTAGGCGACGCTCCCGAGCGTTGTAAGGAATTCATCGAAAATACCGTAGAACCTATTCTCTCACGACACGAAGACAAATTAGAGATTTAAATTGCCGGTCGAAACCATGGCAAATCTATTGGACGGAAAAAAACTTGCAAACGAAATCAAGAAAGAAATTACTAAAAAAATTAGCAAATCGCAAAAATCTTACGGACTAGCAGCCGTCTTAATAGGAGACAATCCGGCCTCCAAAAAATATCTTAAACTAAAGGATAAGGACTGTACCGAGGTCGGAATAGATTTCGAGAACTTTCACCTCTCCTCGAACGTTTCCATGGAAGAAGTTTTGGATTTACTGAACGAGCTAAATCAAAACGAGGATTTCGATGGAATAATCGTCCAATTTCCAGTGCCCGATCATCTGGAATGGAAAAAGATAACGAATGCGATAAATCCCGAAAAGGATGTCGACGGGCTGCATCCCTATAATGTCGGGAAACTCTGGTCTTCCGACTACAACTTCCAGGAAGACCTCATACCATGTACTCCTAGAGGAATAATCACAATGTTAGAGAGATACGAAATAGATGTCGAGGGAATGGACGCCGTTATCATTAATAGGAGTGATCTAGTCGGCAAACCCCTAGCGAAACTTCTTCTCGACAGAAATGCTACCGTAACCCTCTGCCATTCCAAAACGGATAATATCGAGGCTCATGCTTCATCCTGCGACTTGTTAATAACGGCTGTAGGTAGGAGACCGGATTTCGTGGTGACCGAGGAAATGGTAAAGGAAGGAGCCGTGGTGGTAGACGTAGGAATGAACTACATCGAAGACGAACTATACGGAGACGTAAAATTTGAGGAAGTAAAGGAAAAGGCATCCTATATCACTCCCGTTCCTGGAGGAGTCGGGCCCATGACTCGGGTCTCGCTTTTAGAAAACGTCTTGAACGCCGGAGCTAAGAAAGACTTATCTTAATTATCTTCCAAGTGGGAAAATGCAGATAATGGGGTACAATTTTGGCTAAAGAAAGGCTGGGCATTTTGGCCTCCGGAAGAGGTTCAAACTTTCAAGCTATAATGAGAAACATAGAACTTGGCGCCTTGAAAAACGTAGACGCGGGAGTTTTAATAACGGATAATCCAGAGGCCCGAGCACTTGAGGTAGCGAATCATTTCGATGTCCCCCATAAAATCGTCGATGCTGGAGGCAAGGATAAGAAAGAATACGAAAAGAAAATTCACGAAATTTTCAAGAACCACGACATTTCCCTCGTTATTCTAGCAGGCTTCATGCGAATAGTGAGTCCATACCTCATCGAGGAATATGAGGAGAGGATGATGAATATACACCCTTCTCTCCTTCCGGCCTTCAAGGGTTTGGATGCGCAAAAAAAGGCCCTAGACTATGGAGTCAAAGTGTCTGGATGTACGGTTCACTACGTCTCCCAAGAAGTCGATTCCGGCCCCATAATCGTGCAACACCCGGTCCCAGTTAAAGAGGACGATACCGAAGAGAGCCTATCGGAGCGAATTTTGATATTCGAACACAGGTTATATTCAAAAGCCATTCAGCTTCATGCAGATGACAATCTAAAGGTCGAGGGGAGGAGAGTAAAAATCAATGCAGATGAAATTTGGAGAAAAAATTGGAAAAAAAGACAGAAGAAGTTTATTGAACATCAGGAGGAGGCCTTGGAGGAAGGTAAAGTATTCAAGGAGATAGGATAATGCCTACGAAATACGAGGAAGTCGGAGTAGACGCCCAGAAGGAAGGGATTGAGGTATTCGAATCGACCATAGACAATCTCTTTCCCGAGGCCTTCTGTACCGTAAGTAGAGATCCGGACAACGAGGACCGGGGGATAGTACTCCACACGGATGGAGCCGGAAGCAAGCCCGTACAGAATTACCTTCTCTGGAAGGAAACCGGTGATCTGAGCTGGTTTGAAACTATAGGCCAAGATGTACTCGCCATGAATATAGACGATTTGATATGTATCGGGGGAAGGCCCTTGGCGTTTGTAGACTACATCGCCCTGAACAAGGGGCTCTTCCCCAAGAAAAAAGTTTTGTCGGAACTAAATTCGGGTTTTAGTAAAACTCTGGATCTAATGGAAAAGTATGGGCTCGATATTTCCTTCTTGGGTGGCGAAACGGCGGATCTGCCAGATCAATTAAAAACTCTCGACGTTTCCGGTACGATTTACGGGCGCGTCAAGCTCTCTGAAGCCATTACCGGCGAGGATGTAGAACCTGGGAACGAAATAATCGGTCTGAGAAGTGGGGGACGGACCGAATATGAAGAGGAGCAAAACAGTGGCATTATGTGTAATGGGATAACCCTAGCAAGACATTGTCTAATGAAGGAAGATTATGAGAAAGAATACCCCGAAATAAAGGGTCCCGAAAAAGGATACTACGGCAAATTCGATGTCGAGGAATACACTTCCGAAATAGGGATGAAAGTTGGTGAGGCCATCGTCTCTCCGACCAGGATATTCGCCCCCGTTTTGAACGAAATTCTCGAAAAATTCCGCGAACGGGTGAAGGGAATAGTTCATAACACGGGGGGAGGTCAAACAAAGAGTCTAAATCTCGGAGAAAACATCCATTACTTGAAGGAGAATCCAATAGAACCGGATCCAATTTTTAAACTCATCCAAAGGGAATCCGGGGAGGAGTGGAAAGCGATGTACGAAGACTACAACATGGGTACCGGAATGGAAATAATAGCAGAAGAGGGCCAAGGAGACAAAATCCTGGATATAGCCGAAGATTTCGATTTAGAGGGAAAGGTTATTGGAGAATGTGAGAAAAATGATGGGGGAAACAAGGTAACCATCGACAGTCAATTTGGAAAATTCACATACCAAGAAGGTGAATGAAAATTAAAACCTATCACGCCAGAATCGAAGTGAAATTAAAGCCGGACCATATCGATTCAGAAGGGCTTACTACGAAGGAAGCTCTGAGAGATATGGGATTTGAAGTTAAAGGGGCGTCAACCGCCAAAGTTTACGAGATAGATTTTGAGGCCTCCTCTACTGAAGATGCCGAAAAAAAGGTCGAGGATATGTGCAAAAAGCTGCTAGCAAATCCCGTCAAAGACGATTACAAAGTTGAGGTGGAAAAAGCTGGATGATTTCTCCCTTATCGAGGAAAGAGAGAATCTATCTTTTGAGCTAGTCGAAATAAATCTCCCAGAAGCTGACGATTCCGATCTCATGAAGATAAGCGAGGATTTCGGGCTCGCCTTGAGCCTGGAGGACATGAAGAAGTGTAAAAGACATTTTTCTAACACTGAGAAAAAGCCGACGGATGTGGAAATACAGACGATAGCCCAGACATGGTCCGAGCATTGTTATCACCGGACCTTCCGAGGAAATATTACAATGAATGGCAAGGAGGTCTGTCTCCTTGAAGACTACATAAAAAAAGCCACCGAAGAAATTTCTCCAGATTGGTGTGTTTCCGTATTCAAGGACAATGCTGGTATTGTGGAGTTCGATGAGGAGAGATCGATAGCCGCCAAGGTAGAAACACACAACCATCCCTCCGCCATAGATCCCTTCGGCGGAGCGGCAACCGGAGTCGGCGGGGTCATTAGAGATATTCTCGGGGTTTGGGCCCGACCTATAGCAAACACGGATGTTCTTTGTTTCGGGCCTTTGGATTACGATTACGATAAGCTCCCCCAAGGAACGAAACACCCAAGATACCTATTCCAAGGAGTTACCGATGGAATAGGCCACTACGGAAATAACATGGGCATTCCTACCGTAAACGGGGCGATTTGTTTCGATGAAGGATACGTTGGAAATGTGGTGGTTTATTGCGGTTGTATAGGCACTATGCCTACCGATTCTTACGTAAGAAATCCGGAGCCGGGAGATATAGCAATCCTAGCGGGTGGAAAAACCGGTAGAGATGGAATTCACGGCGTAACTTTTGCCTCGGAGGAACTGACGGAGGAATCGGAAGAGTCACAGAGGCCGGCAGTACAAATACCCAATCCTATCGAGGAGGAAAAATTGAGGAGGGCAATCCTGAAAATCCGAGAGAAGGGGCTCGGAAAGGCAATAACGGATCTCGGAGGTGGGGGCCTATCGTCCGCCATGGGCGAAACTGCCCACGATGCGGATTGTGGAGCTAGAGTTAATCTAGAAAGGGTTCCACTGAAACACGGTGAGATAGCGCCCTGGGAGATATGGATATCGGAATCCCAAGAAAGGATGTTTTTGGTCGTCGGGGAGGAAGACGTGGAGAAAGTTCTCGAAATATTTGAAAGTGAAAATGTCGAGGCGACTCGAGTAGGTAAATTTACTGACGACGAAAAACTCAAGGTCTACTACAAAGACAATCTAGTCGCCGATTTAGATTTGGATTTCCTTTTCCAACCTCCAAAAATATCCCGAATGGCCAAATGGAATGAGCCCGATTTAGAGGAACCACAGATATCGGAGCCCGAAGACTTTGAAGAGGTGTTATTGGATCTTTTATCCTCTTATAACGTCTCAAGTAAGGAATCGGTCATCAGGACCTACGATCACGAAGTGCAGGGAAACACTATCTTGAAGCCCCTTCAAGGAGAACACGCCGGTCCAAACAATGGAGCAGTTTTGAAACCATTTCCGGATTCGAGGAAGGGAATAGCTATCTCCTCGGGGATAAAACCGAGCTATGGAAAAATCGATCCCTATTCCATGGCAGCTTCCGCAATAGAGGAAGCAATTAGAAACAACGTTGCAGTAGGTGGCAGAAGAATTTCTTTGCTGGACAACTTTACTTGGGGGAATCCGGAAAAGGAGGAGGAATTAGGAAAGCTCGTAAAGGCCTGCGAGGCCTGTTACGACATCGCCAAGGATTTCCAAACTCCCTTCATCTCGGGAAAGGATAGCCTTTACAACGAATCTCCCTTGGGGCCAGTCACGCCAACGTTATTGATAACCGCCGTCGGAATAGTCCCTGACGTGGAAAGCGCTGTCTCGATGGATTTAAAGAAGAAAGGAAATCCAATTTATCTCGTCGGAGAAACTTATCGAGAGTTAGGTGGATCTGAATATTACAAGCTAAACGGATATCTGGGTAGAAGCGTGCCAAAAGTCAGACCCCAACGAGCCAAGAGGAATGTAGAAACAATTAAGGAAGCGATTGACGAAGGATATGTCCGGTCCTGCCATGATCTCTCCGACGGTGGACTCGCAATTTCCATAAGCGAAATGTCTTTTTCGGGCGGATTGGGGGCCGAATTGAACCTCGAAAAAGTACCGAGTTCCATAAATAGGGACGACTTCCTTCTATTCTCCGAATCAAATGGTAGATTCCTAGTCGAAGTGCCCGAAGGAAAGGCCACCGAATTTGAAAACCTAGCGGAGGAATGTGTGTGCTCTCGGGTTGGTAAAGTGAAGGGCGGAGACAAGCTCCAAATTACTGATTTAAATAACGGAGAAATTTTGAACTCGAAATTGTCCGAACTGAGAAAAGCCTGGAAGGGAGGGACTGAGCCTGAGTGAAATAAAGGCGTGTGTGCTGAGAGCTGGAGGCACCAACTGCGATATCGAAACAAAACATGCCCTAGATGACTTCAAGGGAGTAAATTCGGAGGTAGTTAGAGTGGATAGGCTGGGTAGAAATAATGTCCTCCAGGAATACGACTGTCTCGTTATACCGGGCGGATTCTCCTTCGGCGATCACATTAGGGCCGGAGCCGTCTTTGCAAATAGGATAAGAACGATCTTCGGTGAAGAACTGAAGAGATTTGCAGAAGAGGGAAATGTGATACTGGGAATATGCAACGGCTTTCAAGTTTTGGTCGAAACTGGTCTCCTCCCAGGTCTAGAAGGTATCAGCGAATATCCCAAGGCCGCGCTAGCCATTAACGAATCCGCCAAGTACGAATGCAGATGGACCTACCTGAAAAACGAGAATGAGGGAAAATGCATATTTACTCGAGAAATGGAAAAGGGAGAGAAATTATTCATCCCTGTCGCCCACAAGGAAGGAAGATTCATTTTACAGAAGGAAAGGGAGGAGGAACTTCTCGAAAAACTCTACGAAAATGACCAAATAGTCCTTCGATACTGCGATAGGGAGGGAAAATACGCCGATGGGAAATATCCTCAAAATCCCAACGGAAGCATACACGATATAGCCGGGATTTGCGATCCGAATGGAAAAATTTTCGGATTGATGCCACATCCCGAAAGGGCCTACAATGGAATCCATCTCCCCGACTGGACAAGAAAGTCCGAAATTCCGGAATATGCCGATGGGCGATTAATCTTCAAATCTATGGTAGAATACCTAAAGCAAAAAGCTTGAAGCGCGTTCACTTTCCTACATCGTTTCGGTAATCCATGTAGCTGAAATAGACTCCTCCGTCATCGCCTTCCAAATCGGAGTATGTCTTCTCCCTTGCCTCTTCCAAAGTATTTCCTCGATTGGTAAATGTGAGAACTCTCCCACCCCGCGTCCTTATATATCCCTGATGCAAATCGGTGCCGTTATGATAGACGAATCCACCCACATGCTCACCTATGCCTTCACTGCCAACTCTTTCCCTCTTCTTACCCCGAAGGAAAATGGGTTGTTTACTGTAGTACTCTCCCGGATATCCGGCGTATCCTTCCACTGGCTTTCCATCCTCCCAAGGCCTTCCGCTGACAGCACAGACCGCTAAGCAATAATCCGAGCTCCAATTTATATCGACCTGGCTAAGCTGCCCGCCCGCCACCGAATCATATATCTCATATATATCCGTCTCCAATCTCGGGAGCCTTGCCTGGGCCTCGGGATCTCCATCCCTGACGTTGATTTCTAAAACGTATGGCTGTCTTTCTCCATCCTCCTCCACAGCCATCAGAACAAAGTGAAGGATTCCCTGGTAATCCTGGTCGAGATTTTCTACCGTCGGTCTCGCAATTTCCTCCATTATCTTTTCGGACAATTCCTCGCCGACTTCCTCCGGAGAATACGCTCCCATCCCCCCAGTGTTTGGATTTATCCCGTCGAAATAATCCTCTATGAAAGGATGATCCGAGTCCTCATATCTACGCTTGTAATCCTTAGCCGTTCCAAAGGGTTTGATCGTCTCTCCATCAGTTATGGCGAAGAAAGAAATTTCATCTCCACTCAGTCTCTCCTCCATCTCTATCCTCCGGCCCGCGCCATCGTATTTTTCATTGAATTCGTCGCTGCTAATGATATCAATTGCCGAGTATGTCTCTTCCAAGGAGCTACAGACAAAGGCGCCCTTTCCAGCAGCAATCCCGTCGGCCTTGGGAACTAGATTTTTACCCGGATTCTCCCCGTAGAACTGTTTAGCCCATTCCTTTGCTTTTTCGGGATCTTCGAAATTCTTGTAAGTCGGCACAGGCACCCCAATTGAATCGAGATATTCCTTGGCATCACATTTACTGGTCTCGAGAAACGCGGCATCTTCAGTCGGCCCTACGATTGGAATATCCGTCATGGATCTAAACTTATCAACTATCCCCTCGGAAATCCATCCTTCGGGTCCTGGAACCGCCAAGTCAATATCGAGGTTCCTAGCCCTTTCTATAATCTCAGGTATTCTTTCCTCCTTACTCCCTTCCGGTAAGGGAACATCTTCTCCCCCATATTCGTGAACTCCGGCATTGCCCGGAGTAACGTACACATTATCTATCTCTGGGCTCTGAGAAAAAGCGTGGGCGATTGCGTTTCCTCGGCCTCCACCGTCGATTATTAAGACATTAGACATTTTCTACCCTCTCGTATACCCTGCTTGACCTATTCTCCCCCCTTTCAAACTCCGCCTTATATCTATCCGCCATTTTCTGGGCGAGAGGCGTAGGATAATCCTCGTTTATACAACCCAAACACAGTTCATCCTTCTCCAGTCCAGTTGCCTTGACAAAATTCTCAAGGGATTGATAGTTGACGCTGCTAACCCCAATTTCCTCCGCTATCTCCTCGGGCGTGTGATCAGAACCTATCAATTCATCGTAGGTCGTCATGTCGATTCCGTAGAAACAGGGTGCTATTATTCGGGGGAAGGTTATATAGAGATGGATGTCTCCCACTCCGGCCTTTTTCATCTTCCTTACTACTCTCCGGGAAGTTGTTCCTCTAACAATGCTGTCCTCCGCGATGGCAACATTCTTGCCTCTAATTTTTCCCCAGTCGACGTTGAGCTTTTTATCGATTATCTTGTTTCGTTTATCCGAAGAGGAAATGAAAGCTCGGCTCGTCACATATCTATGTTTTCGCACAGCTCTCTCCCAGGGCAGTCCAGTTTCCATATGGAGTCCATAGGCGGCATCGTCCGCAGTTTGAGGGATTGATACAATCACATCGGCCTTCTCTGTGATGTCGGGATTTTCCCTCCCCAGATTCCTTCCGAACTCTTCCCTTATTTTGTAGACGGGTTTTCCGTTGAAGATGGCATCGGGTCGGGCAAAGTAATCATACTCGAAAGAACAAAAAGCCCTTCTATCGGTATTGACTATCCTTTCTCGCTCGAATCCTTCATCAGAGAAAACCAAGAGTTCACCGGGTTTAACTTCTCCCTTATATTCAAGCCCATTGATACTCAATCCCACGCTCTCGGATGAAACTGCATATAATTCCTTATCGCTTGACCTGCCATAACAGAGGGGTTTGATGCCTAAGGGATCCCTAAAAGCGAAAAGTCTTCCATCGCCATCCAGTCCGACGACAGAGAAAGAGCCCTCGATTTCCTCCATACAGTATTTCACTGCCTGAGAAAAATCTCCGTCCTCGAATCCTTCGAGAAGTTTCTTACTGAGCAGCTCCGTATCCGAAGTTGAGGAAAGGCCATCGAATTTTCTATCAAGTTCCTTCCTAAGCTCAGGGTTGTTGACTAAATTGCCATTGTATCCTATCGCTATTTTCTTTCCGTCATGTTCGTCGATGAAAGGTTGAATATCCTCCCAAAGTTTATCCTTATCCCCAGATGTGGCATATCTTACGTGTCCTATTCCCACGCTACCGGTCATATTCTCAAACTGGATGTCCGAATGACCATCTTCAACTGGCATTAGACCGAGGCCATTGACTGATTGAAATTCTTCATTCCACGTGAGAAGCCCGTACGATTGATGTCCTCTATGATTTTGAGATATCATTCCCCAATATAAAGAAGAAACTACTTCTTCATCTTCAAAGTCATACGCTCCAATTATTCCACAAGATTCACTGATACGTCCCGACATTCAATTACCAATTTTCGCGTAGTGTTAAAATTGTTTTCTCTGAGATGCCGGAGGTCACTTCAAATCTCCATCGCCCTTCTCCACTTTCTCTCTTAGTTTTTCCTTGTAGGCCGAAATCTTCTCCCGCAGTTTGGGATTATCAAGAGCCAGTATCTTTACGGCAGCTTCAGCCGCATTCTGGGGGTCAAGCACCACCATCGGGCAAACTCCACTGGGCATCCTCAAAGAGGAGAAGATATCTGCTCCCGAAAACTTGTCGGAATAAGGAGGACATGCTATTACAGGTGAAATCGTATTTGCGTCTACTAGCCCCGAAAGTGCATTCGATCTTCCCGCCACAGTTAGATATACAATTCCGTCTTCTTCGTCATGCTCTTCTAAAATATCCAAAACTTTCTCCGGGGTTTTATGAGCGGAAGCTACCCTAATTTCATGGTCAACGTTAATTTCCTCTAAAAATTCAACAGCAGGTTCCGTAAAATCAAAATCCTTTTCGGATCCCATTATGATAATTACTTTTTCACCGCTCACGGTTAAATGATAGAAATAAAGACATTTTAAATTATCCTAGCCAGAGATATTTCAAAGAGCGGATTTCAAATCATCTAAGACAGTTTTCAAATCTCTGACGTCAAAAAAATCCTTCCCAATATACCTATTGGCTCCAGCTTGATACATTTCACTAGCCAAATCCTCCACTCCGAGAACGCGGGGTTCACTATCGACCAATTTTTTCCAATTTTTAATTCCTTCCTCTTTGGCCCTGCTTTTAGCCTCCCTTATTTCATCGTGCCACTCTGACTGTTCGTCCTTGTAAGCCTGTCTCAAAACCTCCTTGCTCACGTGCATGCCATCAACGGTGAATCTATCCTCGTCAAAGGTTCCTGCGACATCCCCAACCACTATATCTCCATCCATATAAAGCAGTTCAATCTTACCGTCCTCGTGAGTCATTCCAACTTCCTCAGCTCTCTCGGTTATAACCCGATTTGTCTTTCTGGCTATCGAGTAAATCTTATCTAATGAGACTCCGGATATTTCCTCGGCTTCCTCATCATCGATATACCTATCCTGTTCCTCAAGCTTTGTAGAGGCCTCTACAATTGGATTCTCCAACGAAACTGGCTCGGCTGGCCAATCATCAATATCTAGACCTATATCCCTTGGAGAATATCTTCTTCTAGCGGACGATCCCTCAGGTATCCTATTTCTGAATATTATCTCTAGAGGTATCAGGTAATTGTTAACTGAATTATTTTGGAAGATGGAATAATCATGCTTTCCATCGATAAATTCGGGTTCCAAAACATTGACGAGTCTTACGTGCATCTTATCGGAAGCCTCCTCTAAATCATCCAAATTTTTGATTTCCCCGTTCTCCTCCATTCCAAGATAGTGAGTTTCTATCCCTTCTTCCTCAAGCTTCTGGAAGGTGAAGGCTCCCATCATTGCCAACGCCTCGCCCTTCCGATCTATTTTTTTCGGCATCTCTCCCCAGTCAAAAACGGAGTATCTATCCGAGAAATGGAAAATTCCCCTACCAGATGATTCTTCAGTGGGGGGTTTCAAAATTTCCAAATCTTTAACGCTTCCCATTTTTCCCGTTTTTTCCATTTTTATTAAGATTATAATTAATTTTTCACACAAACGATTTAACCCCCACAAAATAACTTTCTATAAGATTATAATGATTGACAGGGGAGAAATTGAAGAAACTCTATCAGGTTATGAAGGAGAATTAACTCTGGGGATATTATGCTCTCACTCGGCCCTTCAGTTGTTGCACGGAGCCAAATTGGAGGGCATGAAAACCTTGGGGATATGCCCTGAAGAGAGAGAAAGAACATATAGCGCATTCCCCAAAGCAAGGCCGGATGAATTCCTAATTCTTGACGAATTCAGAGATATCCTAGAGGAAGAAAACCAGGAAAAATTGCTCAATGATAACACTGTTATTATCCCCCATGGTTCCTTCGTCGAATATGTAGGTGCGGAAAACTTACTCGACAAATTTAGAGTACCCATCTTCGGAAATAGAAATTCCCTGAGGTGGGAAGGGAATAGAAAAAAACAGAGAGAATGGCTGCAGAAGTCAGGAGTCCAGATGCCGAAACGGTATGAAAACCCGTCAGAAATTGATAGGAGAGTTTTCGTCAAATTTAGCGGAGCTAAAGGAGGTAGAGGTGCCTTTATTGCGAGTACGGAAGAAGAGTATGAAGAAAAATTAAACGAAAAGCTAGAAGAAGGAGCCGTCGAAAAGGACGACCTAGAGAATGTTACTATTCAAGAATTCGTTCCGGGTGTAAGATATTATCCGCACTATTTCTTCTCACCCTTCGCTAACCAAGGGGCAGAAGTAATGGATGGTTATATCGAAATACTAGGTATGGACAGGCGAATAGAACCAATCGACGAATCTTATAGAGGATTACCCGAGGTATCAGAGGATTTTTTCGACTACACAGTGACAGGAAATGAGCCCTTAGTCACCAGAGAGAAACTATTGGTCGATTTGCTGGAAATAGGAACCAACGTTATCGAGACTTCATCCGAAATATTTCCACCTGGTATCGTAGGGCCCTTCTGCATCGAAACAGTTTATCATCCGGAACGCGGCTTCACGGCCTTTGAAATATCAGGTCGAATCGTTGCCGGAACAAATCTATTCCCAATGGGATCTCCATATTCACATTACTTTTACGAAGAACCTATGTCTACTGGACGCAGAATAGCGAGGGAAATTAAAGAGGGAAGAAAAAAGGATGGATTGGACAGAATAATATATTGAGAGTGATTTCATGCCCCCACACGAAGAAATTGAAAGATCTAAAGTTCAAAAAATAGCCTCGGATTACGATCCTGGAGATATAACCATAGGGATATTTGGTTCGCACTCAGCGCTCCCCATTGGTTACTCGGCGAAAAGAGCAGGCCTATCAACTATGTTGTTTGCAAAGAAAGGTAGAGAAAAGACTTACGCAAAACATAATGCAAAATTGTACGACGACGCAATAGTTCTCGATGACTGGGGAGACTTAATTTCAGAAGACAAGCAGGAGATGATGAGAGAAAAGAACGTCATCTTCATGCCTAACCGTTCATTCGTGGTCTACGTGGGTTTGGAAAATATTGAAAGTGATTTCGAAATCCCTGTCTATGGCTCCCGGAAGTTATTTAGAGCCGAGGAAAGGACAGCCTCTCCACCACGGAATCAATACTATTTGCTAGATCAAGCGGGGATAAGGACTCCGAAAATATTTGAAGATCCGGAGGAAATAAACCGGCTTTCAGTCGTAAAGGTTCAGCAGAAAGACAACCCATTGGAGAGGGCTTATTTCTATCCTAGTAGCCCTGAGGAATATCACCAGATGGCCGAAGATAAAATCGAGTCCGGAGAGATCAGTAAGGAGGGATTAGAAAAGGCAACTATAGAAGAATTTGTAGTAGGACCAATGCTGAATGCCAACTTTCATTCATTTGGAATGAATCTCTCACAGGATTATTTTCCTAACGACATAGATCTCGTCGGATTCAGCGATAGGGAGCAAACAAATGAGAGTGGATTTAGAAACCTACCGGCCAATCTACAGTTAAATCTTTCCGAGAGGGGATTCGTGAGAACCAACGAGGAAATTTGCCACAGGGGGAAGACCCTTCGCGAGTCAAAAATAGAGATGATATACGGAACTGCGGAAAAACTAATGGAAACTCTGAAAGAGGAGGTTCCACCTGGAATGATAGGGCCTGTGGGAATCCAAGGAGCAGTTCCAACCGACGATAATAACAGACCTGAATTCATCGTTTTCGACTTGAGCTTCAGGGTCCCAGGAGATCCCGCAATGGGACCAACCTCGCCGTATCTTAGATACTTGAATGCAAAACATTCCACCGATTACGAAGAGTTTATGCCAGAGGGTTGGAAAATAAAAGAACCTCTCGATCTATCGATGATGGAAATTTGTAGAGCAGTTACACAAGGAAACCTTAAGGAGATAGTTAGCTGAGATAATTGAGATTTAGCGGGTTTTTTACTTTTTCCGAGATTAGAGTAGAAGGTTCATCGACCCTTTTTCGAACCATTATTTTCCAAAATATTTAGCCATCTTGACTGTGTTTGGATTTTCCTCTTCAATTTGAAACCCAAATTTTCTGCACAGACGCAAAATCCGGGTACTTTCACTCTTTATCATGCCCCAAAGAATTTCTAGATCCTTATCTCTGGCAACACTAATCAGAGATTTTAATAGGACTGAACCCAGTCCCAAACCTTGCCAAGGGTCCCCGACCACCACGGCAAATTCGCCTGTGTCCTTTTGTGGATCAATAGAAATACTCCCCATTCCAATTATTTTCGATCTACCATCTTCCTTCAGTTCTGCCACCAAGCGAATTTCTCTCTCATAGTCTACGCTGGTAAATCGAACGATATCGTCGTGGCTGAGTTCCCTACTTTGAGAGAAAAATCTCTTTTTTAGGGTCTCCTTGGAAAAACTGTCGAAGAGATTAAAAATTAATGGCTCATCTTCTGGCCTTATCGGGCGGATAGTGACTTCCCTATCGCCCTTCAGGTTTCTTCTTTCTATATATCTCAGAGGATATGGCTCGATTATGAGATGATCATGCGGATCTCCGGAGGAGGGGATATCTTCATTGGAAAGGCTTATTCGCGCATCAATGGCCGAAAGACCTCCTTTCCAACCTGCTAAGGTAAATTCCATCTTCTCTATTTCAGGGAGATCTATAATCAACTGGGAGAGACGAGCGAGATATTCGTGTAGTGTCCTAATCTTCTCCGAAGGTTCATCGTCAAGCTCTCGGATTAACTTGGCAATTTCCGTCCTCTCAATCAATCTAGATGAATGGACCTGATTGAGAGGTGGAAAATCGGCTGCCTCATCTTGATATAAACTTCCTTCGATGCCTCCCTTTCCAAATAAAATATAAGACCCGAATCTCCGATGCTTTCTGGAGCCTAACATAATTTCGTAGTCAATATTCCTAATCATCCTCTGAACAGTGACACCACGGATCTCCTTCTCAGGATGTAAATTCTCAGCGTTCTCAATAATCGCACTATAAGCATTTCTCACTTCGCTCTCGGATCTGAGATCAAGGGCCACTCCTCGGGCCTTCCATTTTTGAGATATATATGGAGATCTAACTTTCAAAACGACGGGGAAACCGATCTTCTTTGCCAAATCCACTGCTTTTTCCGAACTAGAAGCTACATGAGTTTCATTAGCAGGTATACCGTAGGTTTGTAGAAATTCTTTTGACTCCTCCTCCATCAGAACACTTCGATTCTCGGTCGCCAAATTTTCCATCATAGACTTGAGATAATCTCTTTGATGGACCTGATCTTTGACAGGTACTTCATGGGATGATAAAGGCTCAGGAGTCTCGTAGAGAAGTTCTCTATTCCTTAGATGCCTATACATATACATGAAAATCCTTGAGCCCTGTCGAGGTGAGTTGACTGTGGGAATACCTCCTTGACGAAGTATATTTCGGCTCTTTTGTGTCGCTTCTCCACCCAGCCAACAAGACAAAATAGGTTTCCTCTCATTCTGAGCTAAATCGGCTAATTCTTCTGCTAGATCCCTTGATGAGAAAATACCGTGAGGAGTGTAAACAACCAATACTCCATCGACATTCTCATCGTCTTTACAGGACTCTATACAGGTAATGTAATCATCTATACTGGCATCACTGGATATATCGATGGGATTCGATTTACTGGCATATCTGGGGAGTGTATCCTGTAGATCGTTCTTCGTTTTATCGGAAAGAGGTGCCAGTTCCCCGTCGTACTCAATAAGGGCATCAACCGCCATAATTCCAGGTCCCCCGGCATTTGTAACTATAGCTAAATTGGGTCCAGTTGGAAGACATTCGTGGGCCAAAGCTTCAGAACAGCCGAACAGGTCATCTATACTGTCTACCCGAACCACGCCGGTTCTATTGAAAAGGGCATCATATAGCGAATCCTTTCCGGGTGAGGCACCTATATGTGAAGAGACCGTTTTCGAGCTCTCGGGGTATACTCCTGACTTCTCCAAGACTAAAGGACCGGTTCTAGAAAAGTCTTTGGCTGCACTTATGAATTTTTCCGGTCTGTTTATGGACTCTACATGCATAAGAATTGTATTGGTTCGGGTGTCCTTCCCAAAATAATCAATCAGATCACCAAAATCCACATCAATCATATTCCCGACGGAAACAAATGCACTGAATCCGACGCCCGTCCCTTCTTGACGATTTATTATTGAAGGTCCCAAGGCCCCACTCTGGGAAATGAAGGCAATTCTGCCCGAATCGGGTGTCTTTTCCGATATGGTAGCATTTAATTTTTGAGAAGGTCTAACGACTCCTAGAGAATTTGGGCCTAGAATCCGTATTTCGTGCTTTCTCCTCTCCTTCTCAATCCTTTTTTCTAATCTTTTTCCCTTGGAATTACTCTCCCGAAAACCGGAGGAGATGATTATAACCGCGGGGATGTCCGCTTCTCCACATTCTCGAACCATCTTTGGCACTGTCCGAGCAGGAGTAACTATACAAGCGAGGTCGGCCTGTCCAGAAATATCTTTTACACTGCCTACTGTATCGAATCCCCAAATTTTCTCCCTATTAGGATTGACCAAATAAACCTCGTCCTTATAGTCCTCCACCAGATTCTTTGTGAGGGTTCTAGCTACGGAGTCTTCTCTGTCCGTGGCTCCAATAACAGCAATAGAACTAGGCTCGAAAAATTTTTCCAAATTTTTCGTGGACATTAATAACAATTCTTAATTTCTATATATTCTCATATTAGTATTTAGACTATTATCAATGCTTTCGGGAAATTTGGTAATGTCAGGGACGATCTATTTTCAATAAGAAATAACTGAAATGGACCGCAAAAAGAAACAAAAAGAATTTAAAGCGAATAGACTAATCCTCAGTATCTATAACAAAAATAAAAACTAAACGGAGGTGGAAAAACATGAAAAACGTTGCAGGAAATCTTAGTGATGCAGGAAAAAAGTGGATAAAAGAAGACCCGGAGAAAGAAGACGTCTACTGGCCAAATGAGAATTTAAAGGAAAAAGCATGGATTAGTGATCCAAAAATATACGAAGAAGCTCAAGAAAATCCAAAAGGTTTCTGGGCGGAAAAAGCTAAAGATGCCTTAGACTGGTTTGAAGAGTGGGACGAGATAGAAGAATGGAATCCACCTTACTTTAACTGGTTTTTAGGCTCCGAAACTAACTTAACCTACAATTGCCTTGACCGTCACTTAGAGGATCGCAGAAATCAAGCTGCCATAATTTGGGAACCCGAACCAATTCACGAAGAGGAAAGGATATTGACCTACCAGAGGCTTTATCGGGAGGTCAATCAGCTAGCAAACGCGCTCAAGGAGCTCGGTGTAGAGAAAGGAGATCCTATAACATTCTGGATGCCCATGATTCCGGAAACGGCCGTATCTGCTCTCGCTTGCCAGAGAATCGGAGCTTGGCACTCGATTGTGTACACCGCCTTCAGCCCCAACGCAGTCAAAGAAAGGATGGAAGACGCTGGATCTAAGACATTAATAACAGCCGACGGCTTTCACAGGGATGGAAGCACAATCACTTTAAAAGAAAAAATTGACCCTGTTCTAGAAGATTTAAACGTTGAAAATTGTATTGTCGCAAATCGCGCAAATACGGATCCCTCATTACAGGAGGGTAGAGACTATCCCTATGAGGATCTTATCGAGGACAAGGATGTACATTGTGAGCCGACACCTATAGATGCAGAAGATACTGGTTTTCTCCTATATACCTCAGGGACGACTGGAAAGCCAAAAGGGATTCAACATTCTTGCGGTGCCTATGCAGCTCAGGCTGCCATCACCACGAAATGGGTATTCGACCTCCATCCTAATGATGTATTCTTCTCTACAGCTGATATTGGATGGATCACAGGGCATAGCTACACCCTCTATGGGCCATTATTGAATGGTAGCACTACAATATGGTACGAAGGTTCTCCATACCAACCAGAACCGAATAGGTTATGGAAGATAATAGAAAAATACGGAGCGAATGTGTTCTACACAGCCCCAACTGCCCTAAGAGCGCTTAGGCAAAGAGGCAATGAATGGATTGAGGACCACGATTTGAGTACGCTGCGTCTTCTCGGATCTGTAGGAGAGCCGATAGATCCAGACACTTGGAAATGGTTCTTCGAAAAGATAGGAGGCGGTCGTTGCCCCATCGTGGATACCTACTGGCAGACTGAGACAGGCGGAATTTTGCTGACATCATTGCCAGGTGTCGGACCATTTGTACCGGGTGTTGCCGGCCCAGCCCTTCCTGGAATTACCTACGATGTACTCGATGCTACCGGCCAACCAGTGGAACCTGGAGAGAGCGGAAAAGTCGTTCAACAGCATCCCTTCGGCATCGGAATGCTCAGAGGTATTTACGAAGCACCTGAAAAATACAAAGAAGAATATTGGAGCGAATACGGCGACGAAATTTACTACTCGGGAGACGGAGGAAGAAAAGTCGATATCGAGATAGGGGGCCGAAACCTAATCGAAATCACTGGTAGGATGGACGATGTTCTAGAAGTCTCGGGACACAGGCTTGGGACCGCAGAAATAGAGGATGCTGTAGGTAGTTTGGACGAAATGGTTGAGGAGGCCGTAGTCTCAAAACCTCACGAAATCAAGGGTGAAGTACCGGTAGTTTTCGCAATAACCATACCTGAGATAGATATCCGGAAAGAAGGAGAAGAGCTCAAGGAAAAGGTAAAGGAAATAGTCAGAGAAAAGGTAGGTCCCGTCGCAACGCCTGAAGAAGTCTACTTTGTTACAGATGTTCCGCGAACCGAAAGTGGAAAAGTAATCAGAAGATTCCTCAAAGGGCTGATTAAGGACGAAGAATTAGGAGACATGACCACTGCGAGCAACTCCGAGATTCTAGTGGAATTGGCGGAGAAAGTGGGATACGAAGGGCCCGAAGAGATATAGTCGAGTAAACTGGCAAGTCTAAAAATAGCCATTTCAAAAATATGACCTTGGAAACTCAAGGTCTTCCTTCTTTTTTTAACTTCCCCCCGAAAAGTCTACCTCCCAATCGTGGATTGAATAGGCGATGAATCGACGTTTACTTTCAACCAAATCCCTGATAAGAGTGTGAAACTAGGGAAAGCCTTCGGAAGCCCCCTAATAACGAAGGGGACGAGTTAGGTGGGTGCAATTACTCCGGTCTGAGATGTAGTATGGCTTTGACTGTATCCTCGCTTTCTTCTTCTATTTCAAAACCTAGCTTCTCGCACAAGTTAATCATGGGTTTATTTCTTTTCATAATAGTGCCCCAAATATGATTTAATCCCTTATCTTCAGCCGCCCCAATTACAGCATCTGTTAATTTTTCCCCGAGGCCAAGTCCCTGCCAAGGGTCTCCCACCACAATTGCAAATTCGCCCGAATTCTCACCCGGATCGATTATTAAACGACCTACTCCTATCATCTTTCTTTTTCCCTCCTCCTCAAGTATCCCTATTATTGCCATTTCCCGCCGGTAGTCAATATTAGTATATCTCACCATATCCTCATGAGAAACCTCCTTCATAGGTCCAAAAAATCGATTTCTCCATGTCTCCTCCGAAAAAGTTTCGAAGAGTTCAAATTCCAATGGTTCGTCCTCCGGTCTTATTGGTCGAAGCGTGACAGGCCGTCCGTCATCAAGTTCCCATTCCTCTACGTATTTTCGGGGATAGGGCTCAATAACCAAATGATCATGACTTTGTGATTCCTCAATACATCGACTCGAATCAATCCTCATTTGGACGTCCAGAGTCAGAAATCCCTCCCCTGTCTTTACGAATGGATTAATATCGATCAAATCAATCTCCGGAAAATCTATTATCAATTGCGACAGTTTTATGAGATGCTCCTCCAAGCTTCTTAAGACATCCGTTGAATCTTCTCCGGATTCCCTGAGCCGATTATAAACTTTGGTGTCCTCTATCAGACGATGGGCCAGAGTTTGATTCAGGGGAGGATAACCAATAGCTATATCCTCATAGTATCCCAAATCCTTTCCACCTCTTCCGAAAAGAATACCGGACTTAAAAACAGGATTTTTCCTCAACCCCAAAATTAGCTCCATTTCGATGTCAGATATCATCTCCTCGACTATGACGCCATCTATATCGGCTGAAGGACATTTCTCCTCGGTTTCCTCGATTATTTTATCATAAGCCTCTCTAATCTCCTCCCTCGAATTCAAGTTACGAGCAATGCCCAGATCCTCATTCCGTATATCATGAGATTGTACCTTCAGATTAACTGGAAATCCCATCTCAGATGCGTGTTCCGCAGCTTCGGAGGATGTAGTGACTAAATGACTCTGTGGAATAGGTATTCCGTAGGTTTCGAGGATCTTTCTCGACTCGGATTTAGATAAGTACTCTCGATCCTCGTTGGCGAGTCTTCTGAGCATAACTTTGAGGTTGTATTTCGGCGGTGTTCTATTAACTGGAAGCTCTTCAGGCGTTTCTAGCAACCTTTCCAAGTTCCTAGCGTAGCTATTCAAATACATATAGGCCGTGATAGACTGTTCCGGGGTAGACTGAACGGAGTACCCACTACTCCTCAGAATCTGTTGACCTTCCTTAATTTTCTCTCCCCCCATCCAGCAGGGTAGGATCGGTTTTTCCGACCCTTCTTTGAGGGAGGCTATCGCTTCGGCAGCTTCCACGGATCCTAGGGTTCCTAACGGGGTATATAAGCAGAGTATTCCGTTTACGTTCTCATCTTCAAGGCAAATTTTCACGGCATTTTTATACTTCTCCGGGCTAATATTGTTCGTAAAATTAATCGGATTTTCTACGGTCGAATCTTCCGGCAAAATATTTCCGAGATCGCTTTTCGTCTCCTCTGACAAATCAGCAAGAGACCCGCCCTGCTCAATTAGGGCATCGGTGGCCATTTCCTCCGGCCCCTCGGCGTTTGTAACTATAGCTAGACTCGACCCCTCGGGTAAATTTTGCTTTGCGAGCGTCTCTGAGGCCGTGAAAAGATCCTCTATAGTGTCAACCCGGGTTATGCCCGCTCTCTTGAAAGCTGCATCGTAAAACTTGTCCGAACTTATTTCGAACCTATCGGGGGGAAGATTACGCGCTCCCTTTTCGTGTTTTCCCGACTTGACTGCCATTATCGGCTTCGTCCTGGCGAATCCCCTAGCGGCGCTCATGAATCTTTCCGCCTCCATGATCTCCTTTACATACATGAGGATGCTTCCGGTCCTAGGATTCCTGCCGAAATAATCTATCAAATCTGCGAAGTTTACGTCTATCATGTCCCCCACCGACACGAAGCTACTGAAACCAAACTGTGCATTCATCGCCCAATCAAGAGTGGCAGAAGACAGAGCGTCGCTTTGTGAGAGAAAAGTCAACTCCCCGGGTTCTGGCATTTGTTTAATAAGGGAAGCGTTGAGGTTTTGATGGGGATTCATAATTCCCAGACTGTTGGGGCCCAAGATCCTCATCTCGTGCTTTTTTCTCATCCTCGTTATTTTCTCTTCTAGCCCGTCCTCCTTACAGTGCGGCTTTCCTAGATCTGATATAATGAGAAGGGCTGGGATATCGGCCGAGCCGCATTTTTCAACAGAATCTATGATAGAATTATTTTGGGGAGTAATTATTCCAAGGTCGATTGATTCGGAAATCTCTTCGACATCCGAAAAGGTTTCATTTTCATAAACTTCGTCCAACTCTTGATTTACGGGAAAAAGCTCTCCCTTGCTTCTATCCGTCAAATTCCTCATGAGAATAGACCCAGCTGAACCCCCCTTATCACTGGCTCCAATAAGTGCAATATTCTTGGGTTTGAATATTTTATCCAAGTTCGTGTGTGGCAACTTCTCACCTAAGTAAACTAACTCAGGATGTTTGATTAATACTAGGGGGAATACTAGAACGTTCTAAGTATTGGATTGCCCGAAAGTCCCCGTTTCTTCGGTTTTTTTGTTATGGGTGTAACAAAAAATTATTCAATTTTTTCTCTTAGTGGCGAAATCCTTTCCCTCAAACTCTCAGAAAATTCCATATCATCGGTCCAATCATTTTTCATTAACCTTTCACACTTCTCGATGACTTTTCTAATTTTTTGAAAATCGTCCTCATCCAAACTATCTTTATACTCCAGCCTAAGAAGGGCCTCAATTGAAGAATCTAAGGTTTGCTTGGGGGTAATTTTTATCCGATTCAAAGCTTCCCTCATTGCACTCATTCGATCTCCGGGGGGGAGAATTCCATCAAACGAATAGAGATCAATTGGATCCCATTTCGAATCCCCAAAAAAATCATCTAACTTATATCTGGCCTTCTTTGGGATAGCTATGACGCTTTTACCTAACCTGAGGTGGGGTAACGGGGTCAATAAACCAGGATAAAATCTCTCATAAACTTTTTCACGGCCTTTCTGATCCTCTCGTTTGGTCCTTGATTTGAAACCAAATAACTTTCTATAGAACTTTGTTCTCTTTGACCCCTTAAATTGAAGATCAAAACTATAGATTCTGGCTAGAATTCCATCATCTATTTCCATCAGTTTTTGTTATGGGTGTAACAAAAAATAAACTTTTGCTTTGTCTCTATTGAACACCACCCCCTTCGTTTCGAGTGGAGTATAATAAAAATCAAAAAATAAAAGGTTTTTTTGTTATGGGTGTAACAAAATAATTATATGAGAATATCGACCTTACTTAAAAATAGAATAAAAAATATAGGTTTTCGAAGAATTTATTTCCACTTGAAACAAAGGAGTGGCATTGATTCACCGAGTTACTTTCTGCTGTTTTACGAATTCATATAGTTTATTAGCTTCTTCGTTTTCTTCAAAATATTCTCTAATAGGTTTCACCAATTCGTTAAGATATCTCGCTATATTCTTTTTCAAATCCAGAGGATGAAGATTCTCATTGAGGTATGCTTCCTCCAATTCCTCATAATTGTTAAACTTCATGTTACCACCATATTCTTCCTTTCTCCTAATTTCAACCCCTTCAAAGTTTTCAAAAACCAGATGCTTTGTATAGTCTATAATCGGGTTATTTTTGACTTTACCCTCTGGACAATAAGCTCCTTTGATTTTTTCCAGAATTTCTTGCTCGGAGTCATGAACGTAAATAGAGGTAGAAGGTTTACTCTTACTCATCTTCTCTTCTTCACCACCACCCCCCAAACCCATCAACATATGATGAGAAACAGTCACAGGTTTCTCTCTATCCAATTTATCAGAGACTTCCCGTGCCAGCATATTCGCCCTCCTCTGATCTTGGCCCAGCTGACAGATATCCACATCGAGGTGGAAAATATCCGCCACCTGCATACTAGGATAAAAAATCCATGCCGCGGGATTTTCTCCAACGCTTTCTCTCCCAGCTATCTTCAAAGCCCTTCGAGCTCTGTTTAGAGTGTGATTTTTCGCAACTCTAATTACAGTCTCCCAATATTCTTTATCGATTATTTCGGATGCCCACAGAACCTCGACTTTGTCCATAGGAACGCCGGCTGCCCTCCAGACCTCTTGGAAGTATTCACCGACTTTCCTTATTTTTTCCAAATCTCCTCCCATCTTGTCGTTAATCCAAGCGTGCCAATCCGCAATAAGTAACTTGAATCTGACACCCGCGTCTATCAATTTCTTCAGATTTTGGGCCCTATATACGCCGAAAGCAACATGAGCCAAGCCCGAGGGTTCAAACCCGTCGTATGCCACGGGGTTTTGCTTTCTTTTTAGGAGGTCTTTCAACTCCTCCTCCGTGACGATTTCCTCTCCCACTTCCCTAATTAGTTCAAATCTTTCATCAACATCCATGCTTACACCTAGTTTTTCCATCCTCCGACTAGTCCCTTGGTATTTTATTTTTTATTTCTTTATTACTTGGAAGGTTTCAATATTTTAGCAAGAGGGGATTTTAATCAAGCTTTTAAGCAAATCGACCCATCTCACAAGAGGCGGGAGGATGAAATCCAGAGCAAGGTCTATTGCAATTTCCTCCGGTAAGGGGGGTACGGGTAAGACAACCCTGACTGCAAATCTCGGTATAGCCCTTGCCAACGAAGGACACGACGTTACAATCCTCGACGCCGATTTGACCATGGCCAATTTGGGAATTATTATAGGAATGGACAACTGTGAAGTCAGCTTCTTGGACGTCCTTTCGGGCCAGGTAGATCTTGAGGAGGCCATCTACCAAGATTACGGCGTTAAAGTAGTTCCCACCGGCTTCCGGTTTGAGGATGTACATGAAACCCTTTCGGATGTGGATTCCGAGAGCGTCGAAAGTGCTGTCGGCGAGATTTTACGTCGTACCGAGATTCTATTAATCGACGTCCCCGCAGGAATGACGGATAATTCAATAATTTCAATCGCGGCGGCCAGAGAAATGCTTCCTGTGACCAATCCGAATTATTCCAGCATCGTCGATACCTACAAGACGATTCGTTTAGCCAACGTTGTGGATACTTGGACCAGGGGACTTGTACTTAATCGAGTCGGAAGATCTTCGGATATCTCTCAGGGGGAGATAGAGCACTTCATGGGAAAGACCCTCGGCTCCGTCTCCATTATCTCGGAGATCCCCGAGGATGAAGTCGTTCAGGAGGCCGAGCGTGCGGGTACCCCTGTCACGGTCTACGAACCCGAGGCCAGAGCTTCAAAATCTATTTACGAACTGTCGAAGGTTATAACCGGCGAATCGGAACTACCTTACGAACCCTACGAGGAAAAGGAAATTGATAGAACGATCAAAAGACTTTCCCGGGCCCTCACCGGCCGCCGGACCTAGTTAATTTTCCACTCATCCACAGTAAAAGAAACGTAAAGGAGATCAGGCTTCCACCCACGATAATAGTTTGCAATACAGGGGAATTTATGATGGTGCCTCTAAAAGCGCCAATTATTCCCTCTATGAAAGCTGCAAAAACGATTAGGCAAAATGCGGGTAGGATTAGAGGCGATACACTCTCACCCGCTTTTTTAAGGGGGATCACACTTCTATCCCCCACGCTTTTTATACTGCCCATTCCTAGTTTGATTCCAATGCCGATTCCTAGGATATAACCGGTGAGTTCAAAGACCCCATGTGGAAGTATCAGAGAAAGGGTCTGTAATATGGTGTACTCGGATAATGAGGTGAAAAATCCGATTACGAGACCGTTTAAAATCAGAGCGTAGAGAGGGAATAATCCAAAAACTACACCCAGCCCTATAATCTGAACGATAACCGTGATGTTATTTCCCAATATGAATCCAGTCATTTCAAGGAAGGAGTCAATATTCTGTATTTCTTTTTGAATTCTTTCTTGCATAGGCTCCAACTGCTCTTTAATTATCTGGGTTACTGGATTTCCCCCTCTCTGAGATAGAAAAAACCCTGTAATGATTGTGACTATAAAAATTCCTAAAACGCACAGCAGTATTTTTCTATTATCTTTGACAGCTTTCGGAAAATCATTTCTGAAGGTTTCGCCTAATTTATCCTTAAGGGAAAGATTATCGTCCATTGTGAGTTCCTATTTTTACTCTATCTTCTAGTAGAACTTAAAATAATCTTTCACTTCAAATCTAGAGACAGTTTCCAATTATAGAAAAATAAGGAAAAGGGTTGAAAAGGAGATAGACCTCAAGCTTTCGGTGGTCGAACGGGATATCTCCTTTTCTTAGTTAATTTGTTCGGCGAATGATCTAATCCTTCAAAATTCGTTCGTAGGCATCGGATTCCACTTCGTCCATCAGAGGTAAGTCGGTTACTCTCGCTGCTCTTTCAGTTAGAGCGGCGAGATCATCTCTACCCACCAAGTCCAAATTCCATTTTCGAGTGCCGGCCAGCAGCTGTTGAAGTCCCACTCCTATTCTGTCGTGGAGATATGTGTAGACCGCTATTGCTCCTGGCGGGATTTTGTCATAGTCCTTTCCGTATTCTTCTTTCAGGTCATCGGTAGTAATGAAGAACTCATCGATCTTTGAGCCGTATTTATCTTCAAACTTGGAGGGAAGTCTATCTTCTTCAGCTAATTGCTTGAAGTATCTCCCTTTGAAAGCCGCCGTAATAGGTGCTCTGGCCATTGTTATTGACTTTATGTATGGTTCATCTCCGAAGTTACTCATGGCAATCGATTTTAACATCTGGGTTTCTTGGATGAAACCTCCCGCCATGCTAATATCGGGGACATATTTATTTTCTTCGTCCAAAATCTTTGCACATTTTAGTATCTGTGCTTCTAGGTATACCGTCGGTGTACTCATTTCATTCATCATGGGAACCGGGCTCATTCCGGTACCTCCACCGGCACCATCGAAAGTAATGTAATCTACTTCTGCCTCGGAGGCTGCCCTCATCGTCCAAGCGACATCGGAGGGTCTATATGCTCCGGTCTTAAGAGTTACCTTTTTGGCTCCCTTCTCTCTAAGCTGTTCTACATCTTCTATAAAGCCCTTTTCTGTGGGCATACCGACTCTGCTATGTCGCTCGAAAGATTGGATTATTCCGTCTTTGTAGGCTTCTTTAACAGCTGGCTTCTCCGGATCCGGGAGAACTACATACCCCCTATTCTTTAGAGTAATAGCTCTGTCAATATCGGGTATTCTCACCTCTCCACCGATAGCTTTGGCTCCCTGACCCCACTTTCTTTCTATAATATTTACTCCTAGATCTGAAATTACGTATTCATCTACAGCGGACCTTTCGTCTTCAACGTTAGTTTGAACGGACACGTCTCCGTGTTCCCCGTCCCAGAATTCTCTGTATTTTTCTATTCTGTATTCCATATCCTTTGAATAGTCAATTGTGCCTTCGGAGAATTTTGCGTCGGGATCCATTCTGCAGACGTTTTCTCCAATTACCAGTATAGCCCCGGATAAAGCGGCCCCTATCGATAGGGCGTCCCAGTGCCGTTTGGCGACTTCGGTGGATCCGTAAGCTCCCGAAGCGATTGGGACTTTCAGCGGGATACCTCCCATTTCCGAGGAGATATCGACGTTGTTAAAGAGCGCTTTGTCCGAATCTTCCTCGATTCCTCTGGCTCCTCGAAGTCTCGATAGGATATTCAGATCTGACCAGTCCAGACCGTAATTCTTCAATGAAGCTGCGGTGCTAGTTCCGAATTCCTCGGGAATTGGGTAAAGAGTTTCTCTCCCTCGAAAAGCCGATTTACTTACTTCACAGAGCACAGGACATTCTTCGATACAAATGGGGCACATTCCACTTGTGGGACTTACATCGCTAACTCTAGTTTTCGTACCCGTAGTTGACATACCGTTCAGATAGGACGAGTCTTCCTTGACTCTTTCAGTCATTAATTTATCACCTCGTGTGGTATTATTTCGAGTTTTTTATTCTACGATGAATACTTTAATACATTCATTTACCAGGGAAATAGGAAACATTTTTCCTAATAAATTTTCTCATACAAAACTGTAAAGACGAAGTTTTGATATTAATATGACTCTTCGAAAGATTTCTGAAGCAATTTAGTTGATAAGGATATAAGTAAGTAGGGAAATAACTTGTCCGGAAATAAAGTTGGTTTAATTGTCAACCCCATTGCAGGGATGGGTGGAAAGGTTGGACTGAAAGGCACCGATGGTCCTGAAGTCGTGGAGAAAGCTAGGGGGCTTGGAGCGGAACCCGTTGCCCCCGAGAGGGCTCAAAAAGCTCTTGAGAAACTCAAGGATTCTAAGATTCAGTTAGATATTCTGACGTGTTCCGACGAGATGGGGGAGAAAGAGGCCAAAAATGCCGGTTTCAGTCCTCAAGTGATTTTAGAAGTAGTATCCGGAAAAACTAAGCCTCAGGACACCAAGGAAACGGCCAAAAAACTTCTGGATAAGAATGTTGACATAATTTTATTTGCCGGCGGAGATGGGACGGCAATAGACATTTCGCACGTAGTTGGAAAGAATGTGCCTCTTCTGGGGATTCCCACTGGAGTTAAAATGCATTCGGCCGTATTCGCAAACACTCCCGAGATCGCCGGAAAGCTGGTGTCGAGATATTTGTCCGGAAACGGTCTCCCTTTGCGGGAAGCGGAAGTTATGGACGTGGACGAGGAGGCGTTTAGACGGAACGAGCTGGATACTGATTTAAAGGGATTTGCGCTTACCCCCTACGACCCTCGATGGGTGCAGGCGGCCAAATCTCCGACCGTTTCTTCAGGCTCGGAGAAAGAGGATCAGGAGTCGATAGCCGAGTGGGTCGTCGAGAAGCTTGAAGAAGATAGACTTTATGTCCTAGGGCCCGGGACGACGACCAGGGCCGTGGCAGAGGAACTGGGCATCTCGGATTTTACCCTTTTGGGCGTCGATTTGATTAGGGGAGGGAAACTGATGGCCAAGGACGTTACTGAAGGAGAAATTTTGGAGGAGGTAGGGGACGACCCCTCGACGATAATCGTGAGCCCGATCGGCAAGCAGGGATTTATTTTCGGCCGAGGCAATCAGCAGATAAGCCCCCGAGTGATTAGGAAAGTTGGTACGGACAACCTAATGATTCTGGCTACTCCACAAAAACTCGTGGAGACCTCCATGCTCAAGACCGACACTGGGGACCCGGAATTGGATGAAGAGTTAAGGGGATACCAAAGAGTTATAATGGGATATGGCACCACTAGACCGGTTCCGGTCAGTTAAGACACTAACTTATCTTGACAGGTTTTGCAAAGCGGATCTCCCTTTTTGTCTACGGCGTGGATGTGATTGGAGAAAGACATTACGCATTTGGGATTGTCGCAGTGTCCGAGCCCGAAAGTATGCCCGACCTCGTGAATGGCCTCCTTTGCTGCACGCTCAAGAAATAGTTTTCGATTTTCTTCGTCCCCGTAAAATCCCGGTTTTAGTCTGTGGAGGGAAATAATTGATATCCTGCCGTATCGGCGCGCCTGGCCGAAAACGAAATTTAAATTCTTGCTGAACAGGTCCATGGATGTCACTGCGAGGCATTTTTCATTTTCGGAAATTTTTACATTTTCGGCCACGTGTTCCAGCATTTTGCCGGCTCTGTATTGACCCCTTTTCTCGTCATAGGCTTCGGAAGGTATTTCTAAATTCGATTTGACGCTAATATCGTCTATAACCGAAGGAAATGTTGCTTTGAGAGAATCTGATATTTTGCTCAATGCATCTTGGGGGATATCTCCAATAGGAATTATTTCTATAAGCAATCTATCTTGTTGGTTTATTTCTTCCCTATAATTTAAGTGCAAAGCTGCGAACAAATTAACGATTCATCGGTGTTACCTTGGAGATAAGCTTGGCGGTTCTCACACTCATTTTGTATTTCCCTCCTCCCCGGATAGCTTTTATCAGGTGCCGGCAATAACAGGACGGTAGCGTGATGTTGGAAAAAATTTTGGTTCCTATAGACTCCATAGAGTGGGACAACACCCTGAACGGGGTCGAGACCGCAATGGAATTTTATGAGGCATGCGGTATAGAGGAGGACCCCGAGCTGATTTTCATCCATGTCTTTGAAACTGACTCCGGGGTCCCAGTGTCCGAAAAGGACAGAATACGCAAACTTAAGGAGAGCAAGATCAAGGACGAATTTGACACGATAGAGGAAATGTGCAGTGAAAGAGGGGTCGAAAATATTAGGACGATCACGAGAGAAGGAGAGCCCGATGAAAAGATCGTGGAGCTTGCCCAAGAAGAAGGCGCGGACATGATAGTTATGGGATCCGGAAAGTTGCACGATAGAACCACTAAGGGTAAAATTCAAAAATTTGTCTACGGCAGCGTCACGGAAAACGTGATTCACAAGGCCCCGTGCTCGGTCTTGGTATCTAGATCCGAATCCCAAAAATTTGAAGAGGAATAAATTCTCGGCCCCGATAAACGAGAAGCCTTGCCAGGTCGTCCAAGTTTTTTAGTCAGCTCGCTGAAATACTTGAGTGGAGAGAAATATGTACGGAGATATTTTTGAGGAGGAGATGTCGAAGGAGACCGTATTTAAAGATCAGTCGAAGCTCTCCCCCGACTTCGTTCCCGAGGAGCTGGTCCATCGGGAGGAAGAGTTTAGGAAGCTGACTCAATTCTTTAAACCCGTCTTGGAGAATCAGGCGAGTCAGAGGGTTCTGGTATCCGGCTCGGTGGGGGTCGGAAAGACGGCTCTCACATCGAGATTTGGCCAAGAACTGGAGTCGGCCGCCAAAAAGCGGGATATGGATTTGGTCTACGCCCACGTAAACTGCCGGAAACGGGGGACGCCACAAATGGTTCTCCACAACCTGGCCAGTAATTTTCCCATCAGCGTGCCGAAGAGAGGATTCGCACCACAGGAAATTATGGAACATATAGTCGACTATTTGGAGAAGAAGGACGTCTATCTCACCGTAACACTGGATGAACTCGATTACTTTATTCGTCAGAACGGTCCGGATCTTCTCTATTCCCTTACTCGAGTCGCCGAGGAATCTGGGACCCCCAATAGGTTGAGTATAATTGCCACTTCGTTTTCGCCGGACTTCCTGAAGTCCCTCGACGAGGCAACGCGCAGCACTTTCATGCACAACCAGATAGATATGGACAGATACAGCGCCGATCAGCTCTACGACATCCTATATCAGAGGGTAGATCTCGCCTTCAAGCCCAATATGGTCAGAGATGAAGCCATCGACCTCATTTCGAACATTGCATCCCGACGGGGAGATGCAAGATTTGCTCTCGAGCTCCTATCCTATTCCGGCATGATCGCCAGTCAGGGTGAGATCGTGGAGGTTTCGCCCAATCACGTTAGGAGGGCCAAGTCCGAGATAAACCCGGAGATAAGGAAGGATGTCCTTATGGACCTCAGAAAACACGAGCTTCTATCGTTGCTCGCTCTCGCCAGGAGGCTGAAGATATCCGACGAGGCATTCGCCTTGACCGGCGATGTGGAGGAGGCCTACAATATAGTCTGTGAGGAGTATCAGGAGAAACCTCGCAAACACGTCCAGTTTTGGAATTATATAAATAAGTTGGAGAATTTGGGGATAGTTGATACCGAGAAATCAAGAGGAGGACACAGGGGTAAGAGCCAAAGGATCAGCATTTCCGACGCCCCCCCTGAGATGGTGGAGGAAGAAGTGGAAAAAATTCTTGAAAGAGGAAATTGATCGTAATCCTACCGAATAGTGGGGCGGTGGTCTAGCTAGGTTGAGGACACCAGCTTCGGGACCTTCAAAGGCGAAAAAGCTGGAGATCCGGGGTTCGAATCCCCGCCGCCCCAATCGAACCTTTTATTCGGTTACTGGGCCCACTCCACCTTAGCTTCATAATGAAGCCTTGAAAATAGGCCGTGTAGTCACCTGCAAGACTACCGGACCATCCACTTAGTATTATCAATAGCCACCAAGCAAAGAGTAATCTAATATTAGATTTTCACTTAGAAAGGCATAATCTTGTTTACTCCTAAACCATCTGGCTTTTCCAGTAGTCACCTACAAGATGACTGGAAAAGCCGAATAGTTTTAGATTTTTGTTATACTCATAACTAAAAATTGAACTTCTTGTTGATTCTCTAAACAGGGTTTTCTTCTACTTTCTCTAATAATTTCCTGAGATTATTAATTTCTTCAAAATTTAGCCCATTTAAAATTTCATTTTCGATGCAGAAATTGAAATCCTTAGTAGATTGAACAATTTTTACTTTCCCCTTCCACTGATGTTGTAGGCTTCCAAGCGATTTTTTCCGAGCAAATAGTCGAGGTATTTTTCCGTCGTGTTCCAGTTCAGGTCGGCGAACCTAACAATTGTATTTTTTACAGTCTTCACTACTCTTCACTGTCTCCAGAATATCGGCCCCAGTTTTTCCAGCCCCCAACCCATTAAACCATCACAACACCTTTAAAAGACACGGGGGAATAAATGGAAAACAGAAAAATCAGTTACTTTGTGAACTACTGAGCTCAGGAATAGCTAATATTTTACGAGTAATAAAGTTTTATGAGGAATAAAGGACTCAAAGTGTGTCCTTTATTTAAATGTGTGAATGAAAAACCCATCCCCGGATTTGTTTTCTTTTAGAAAATCTGAAAGTTCTTCTATTTCTACTAAGTTTATGGCTCTGGATGGACAATTTTCAACACAAGGAACTATTCCTTTCTTTTCAAATAGCTCCATACATTCATTGCTCTCAACACATGCTCCTGTAGAAAAATGGGAGAATTCAATTCTAGGCCCACTCTCTGTATCTATAGGACCTTTCTTATCTAAGCTTATTCTTGGGGGGTTATTACCCACCGCCTTACAGCTTGCTACGCAAACACCGTTGCCAATGCATTTCTGTTGATCTATCACGATTACATGTGTAGCCATTTCAGTTAACCCTCTCTATTTTACAAGGGATACCTCTTTCCCCCATGTATCCAGTTACTGGATCTACATTATCGTGTATGTCAATAAGGCGTGCTTCCTGATGTTCTCCCCTTGAAGCAATAACTGAGTCTGAGTGCATGCGTTCTGAAACTTTAGCCTTGTATTCTGCACTGCCATTTTTTGTCTGAATTTTAATCCAGTCTCCGTCCTTTATCTCTTTTTCTTCAGCTACGCTTTTGTGAATGTAAGCCCGATTCTCCTCTAAAGTCTCTTCCAGGTCAGTTATTGCTGACCAAGTTGACCAAGAATGTTGTCTTTTCGGAGTAAAACTGGAAAATATCAGTGGGAATTCCTCATTTTGGCGGGGCCATTGTTCATCGTGCCAAGTTGGTAGAGGCTCTACTCCAAAGTTTTCTAATATACTGGAGTAGATTTCGACTTTGCCAGTCGGAGTTTTAAACCCTTCCTCTTCATAAAGCCTTTCTTCTGCCTTTTCACCGACTTTTATAATCCCTTTTTCACGTAGTTCTTCAAATGAAATATATAATGGATCTAACATATAGTTGACAATCTCTTTATTGTTTCTAAAGGGGAAATCATCTCCAAATCCCATTTTTTCAGCTAATTCGCCATATAATTCTAATCGCGATTTACATTCTCCAGGTGGTTCCACTAGTTTCTGCCGGACACTAATTATCCCCTCTTTATTGAAATTGGCTAGAGAGAAATTGTTTCTTTCAAGAAATGTTGTTGACGGGAATATTACGTCTGCTAGTTCACCGGTTTCGTTCATGTATACGTCATAGACAACAAGCAAATCCAAATTGTTTTTTATTCCCTTAACTGCTTTCTTATAATTAGGTTTTCTAACTACGAAATTGCTCGCATCACAAATCAGTGCTTTTATATTTCCTTCCCAAAATTCCTCCATAAATGCGTTATCTATTACAGTTCTTTCTTTTGAGGCATTGTAAATTGCAGGATACTGTTTATATTTTTCGTGTTTAGGAATATTTCTTTTTTCATGCAAACCAAATCTTTTATCCCCCGTTAAAGTTCGTTCATCTATTTTCGGTTCTCTGTCCCTGTAAAATTGTTTTGCTCCAATAATATCGATATTTCCTGTTATTGTTTCTAAAATAGAAAGCGCTCGGGCATTTTGAAAGTACTGTGAGTGATGACAGCTAACATTTGGAGTTATCCAGGCCGGTTTCTTTGAGGCAAATATACGTGCAACTTCTTTAATGGTTTCCGCATCTACATCGGTTATTTTTTCTGCCCACTCTGGCTTGTATTTTTTTACGTGTTCTTTGAGTTTATCGAAGCCATAAGTCCAATCTTCTATAAATTCTTTGTCGTAGAGGCCTTCTTCAATTATGACGTTTATCATTGCGAGAGCCATTGCAAAGTCCGTGTTCGGTCTTATTCTTACCCATTTATCAGCTTTTGATGCTATTGGGGTTAATCTGGGGTCTATGACTATCAGGTCAGTATCTCCGTTTAAGACAGCGTCTGGAACCCCCATATACGCTTCTAAATTCCCATTCCAAATAATTACCAGCTTAGAGGATTTGAAAAAATCGAATGTATCTAGCACATCATATGATGCAGCGCCGAACGTATACATTTCAGATAGAAGGTTTGGTGCATAGCACAGTCCTGATCCATCGCAATAGTTCGACGAACCAATTGCGTCCATAAACCTTCTGTGTAGACGAAAGCTGTAAGGTTCAGCCTCACATCCAGTAACCAATCCTACCGAATCTGATCCGTATTCTTCTATTATCTCATTCAGCTTGTTTGCAGTATAATTAATGGCCTTACTCCAAGATACCTCTCTCCACTTTCCTTTTCCCCTCTTTCCATCTCTAATCAGTGGCTCTGTTAGGCGTTTGTCATCGTATTCAAATTGAGTTGCTGAGGCTCCTTTTGCACAAAGAACTCCACGATTCATTGGATGCTCTTTATTACCATAAAGTGACTTGATTTTTCCGTTTTTTAAATGGGCAATCATTCCACATTCTTTTCTACAGATTTTACAAGTAGTTTTTAAAAACTGTTCACGGTTATCTGAGCCCATTTAACCGTTTTATATTCTCTTTCAGAAGTTTTATATGGGTTTCGGTTTAGAAAATGGTGCTGATGGTGTGCTGATTCTTCTATTCTAGTTAGGGTTGCTGGACGCCTCCAAACCACGATATGGAGGCGTCAGACGAAAATTTGACAGAACAAGAAATAAAAGAATTTGCTCTCGAAAGAGTGCCTACCTATGCCCATCCTAGAAAATTTTTCTTTAAAGATGAGCTTCCAAAAAGCGGAGTTCTAAAAACAAAACACTTCAAACTGGAGGAAGAGGCCAAAGATCTTCTCTCGGATCCTCTTGGTTAAAAGGACAGAATTAACGACTAATACACGTTTCTTAATCCGATGAAATATATATGCCACATCGGTAATGGAGCGTCTGAGCTATTTTTCCTATGGTCATCATATCCTGCAATGTTGGCGGGGGGATTACTATATGTTAGAATTCTTACTTTATTTTCAACTTCATAAGTTATTCGGATATTTTTTTACTCATTTTTCTTCAACTTTTCCCTATCCACCTTTCCAGTCGTTGTTCTGGGAAAATCTTCTTCGCCTAAAAATTCGTAGGATTTTGGTCTCAAATAGCTAGCAAACTCTTGTTCTGCCCACCACTTATCTAAATCCTCGGCTTTGAGTTTTTTACTATTTCTGATATATGCCTTTGGAACTTTACCCCACTTTTCGTGCGAAATTGGAACCACCACCGAATCGATGACATCGGGATGGTTGGATAATTTATCGCTTACGTCTTCGGCGTGGATTTTCACCCCGCCACTCTTGAACATGAAATCCATTCTTCCAGTTAAGTATAAATATCCTTCTTCATCGATGTATCCCGTATCCCCAGTTTTGCACCAACCATTGGGATATACTTCTTCAGTGTCAACAGGCGTATCCTTCCATACCCTTGACGTTTCAGTCATAGGGTTATGTATATATATCTCTCCCTCCTCTCCTCTTTCCTTTGGTTCTCCACTCTCTGGGTCTCGGATTTTAATTTCTGTTTCGGGAAAAGGCAACCCCACGCTTTCGACTGACTTCTGCACATTTCTATCAAGAAACGGGTAAGTATGTGTTCCTGCGGTTTCGGTCATGTAATAAGTATGAAAGATTTTGGGGCACACTTTCTCTCTAATCCGCCTCAATTCAGATTCCGATATTTTTTCTCCCCCTATATGTACCCTTTCCAAACTATCTAAATCGTATTTTTCTGGATTTTCTTCCAATTCTCCTATTATCCAAGGCCATAGGGACGGAACAGCAAAAAAGGTAGTTATTTTTTCTTCTCCGAGGGCTGAGAGCACGTCAGATATGGTGAATTCTCGAAGATAAACCATAGTAGCTGCAGTATACATAGTCGAGCCAACCCAAGCCCACCAAGCCATAAAGTTTGTTGCGTAGGGATAGAGGAATCTTTCCCAGTACGATTCTAACCCTGGAGAATTAGATATCAAGAATAGTCTTCCTTGATTAGTGAATGTTATAGGCTTAGGTCTTCCCGTCGTTCCGGATGTAAATATTATGTTACAGTCATCATCTGCGTTGACTTCTATGTCTGGTTCCTCTGCCCCACTATATTTTTCCATTATTTCATTATATGTGAACTCTTCCGGAGAATCTCCAGATCCTCCAATCGAAACAAAAGCTTCGACACTAGGTAAACCCATTTCCTTCATCCCCTCAACTTTTTCTACTAAATCTTCATCGTATACCATAACTTTAGGCTTTAGTACATTAGCCATCCATTTCAACCCCTCTACTCCTTCGAGATGTGACAGATTGGATGAGATACCTCCAAACTTTTGAGAGGCATACGCAGAAACCTGATGGGCGACACTAGGCCTACACAATGTAATCATTCTGTCTCCTTTTTCCATCCCTGCCTCTTCTCTGTAAAAAGCACTCATTGCATTTAGCCCCCTGTTTAATTCCTTGAATGTTATTCTCTCTCCTTTTGGGTAATCTACTGCTGCTTCCCTCTCACCAAAGTTATCCCCCAACCATCTGAAAACTTCCTTCCAGCTTTTCATCATTTTGTCATCTCACTCCCTCATAACTGTTTTATTTTACATAAGCAGGATCTCATATCGACTGCTCCTGAAACCGGATCTTTGGGTTCCTCAGGAGTTACGAGATTTATATTTGATTTCCCTCCCCATCCATGGTATGCGTGAACCACGCCTTGCATTATTTCATCAGTGATTTTCGCTTTCATCTGTGCGGAGCCACGTTTGGTGGATATTTCTACAAGAGTTTCATCCTTGATTCCGTACTTTTCTGCATCGTTGGGATTAATCTCGACCAAAGGGTCTGGGAATTTTTTCCGCAACCGTGGTATGTCTCTGTAATTTGAATGCTCGAATATTGCTGTCCTCCCCCCCGTTGTCAGAACCAACGGGTACTCTGTGGCGAGATCAGGGTTCGATCTTGGAATTTCAGGGGGATCATTATAGGTAGGAAGAGGTTCATAACCGTATCTCTTCATTTTCTCTGAATAAAGCTCAACTTTTCCCGACTCCGTATTAAACCCTTCTTCCTTGTACTTCTCGAACTCTCGCGGCGCAAAGAAGAATCCCATAGGATGTTCTTTCATCCATGTGAGTGATGTGCCCATCTGTTGACATATCTCGTCCAAAAATGCTTCCTCGCCTTCCCATGGAAAGAACTCTTCGAGTCCCATCCTTTTCGATAGCTCCAATATGAAGTTAAGATCTGATTTGCTTTCTCCTATAGGTTCTATTACTTTTTGGGCTAGTGTGGCCAAAGGCAATCCTCCACCCAGCCAGTATGTCCTGAGAGAATTTCTTTCCAATAAAGTAGCAGCAGGTAGCACCAAATCGGCTAATTTCGCCGTTTCTGTCATTCTTAAGTCCATAACCACGGTAAAGTCGCAATGTTCCAGTGCTTCCCTCGTTCTCTCCGCATTTGCACGGGTCTTGACAAAAGCTCTCCCCATAAACATGGCCGCCTTTATATCTCCTGAAATCATTTGATCAGCCATTATAGCATCGGGCTTTTCAACCGGATAATTTATCCTTGATATTTCATCGCAAAATAAAGGGAATTCCTCCTCCGCTTTGGCTTTTTTGGTGACCTTTTCTTTAAGTTCTGTTCCTAACTTTACGGAAGGGGCAGGAGAACGCTGGGATCCCCCCTCCTTGTCTACGTTTCCTGTTATAGCTTTTAGACAGGAAATCGCTCTATTGGTTTGAAAAGCATTTGAATGTTGAGATTGTATTCCGACACCTGAATACAAGGTTGCGGGTTCTGATTTGGCGTACAAGGTTGCGGCTTCAACGATTTTATCAGCGGGTACTCGGGTTATTTCCTCCACCTTGGTAGGGGTATACTTCTTCACTTTGTCTGATAATTTATCAAAGCCAGTCGTCCATCTTTCTACAAATTCTTTGTCATAAAGGTTCCGTGATATGATTACATTCATGAAGCCTAATGCTAAGGCTCCGTCTGTCCCTGGTAGAACCTGAAGGTGGATATCGGATAATTCTGCAAGGCGCGTTCTTCTTGGATCTACCGTGATAATGGGGATTTCTTCGCTCAAACTCTTTAGTCTCTTTCGCAATTCGACAGCCGGACCTGATTCCCAAAGATTTCCACCCCAATTCAGTAAACATTCAGTTCCCCCCGCATTCCAATACATATAGTCTCCAAAAGTTACCGCATCAGAGACTATCATGGGATACCAGCAATCATTTCCCATTGATAACATGTTGGGAGTACCGTAAGCGTATGCAAAGCGCTCCAAAGCCCACATCATCTCGTCTCCAATGTGGGGATGTCCCATGTTTATCGCAAAGGCTTCAGGCCCATAATCCTGCTTGATTTCGTTTAACCTGTCTGATATTATATCTAAGGTCTCATCCCAAGATATTCTCTTCCATTTGTTATTTTTCCTTTGGAGAGGATTAAGCAAACGGTTAGGCGAGTAAAGATTATCAGCCATCGCAGAAAATTTTGGACACTTTCCCCCTAGCCAACTATGGGAATCAGAAGGTTCCCAATCGACTACCTTTCCTTCCTCAACTGTAACCTCAATACCACAGTTTACTCCACACATTCCACACACTGTGTGTATTTTTTCAGTCATAAAATCATACTTTTTTTCTTTTTATATGATATAAATATTTCTAATATATATAATATATATAATATAAATAAATTTTCCGCGATGTGGAGGTGCTGTTAAGTTAAGCTATTTTTAGGAGTAGATACATTCCGGAATCTGGAGGTTGGGTCGGGAGAAGTAAAGAAGGAGGTGGATACCCCCTGATTGGAAAACTCCAAAGGTTTTTGCAGGACCTTCTCCCGGAGAATTTTGGGAGGAATTTCAGTGATAAATATTTCGACAGGAACAGGACGAGCCCGGCTGTGAGGGCTTTCGGAGCCTATCTCTACGTGTCGCAGGGCTCAAGCTACCGGAAAGTTGCCCGGCTCCTTGAGGACTTCTCGATCTTGGTCTCCCACGTCGCCGTGTGGTCGTGGGTCCAGAGACTCGAGGAGGAGCTCGAGGGTGAAGTTTTCAGGAGAAGGAGAAGAAAGGTCATAATCGCGGACGAGACCAAAATAAAGACTAAGAAGGGCTGGATTTACGTGTTCACGACGATAGACCTTGTGAGGAGGATTTTCGTTACCTACATAGACGAGCACTCTATGCCCGAAGTCGTCTTCCAGCTTAACGAGGAGGGAATCGAGACCAAGAGGGGTAAGGGATGTTTGGCTTGGTCGGTGGAGAAAATCCTCGACAATAAAATATACATCGGTCAGTATGAGGTCGCCGGGGTGGAATTAAGGAAATTTTTCTTAAGACTATTCGGCTTTTCCAGTCGATATCTACAAGACGACTGAGAAAACCAGATAGTCTTAGCAAGTTACGAACCTTTCCTTCCGTTCTCCGCCGCCCCATCGCACCAAGGTTTGAATCTTTTCCAATTTTCGGTGAGGAAAAAGAGACAAGGGACTTAAGACTTATAGATACCTGCAAGACGACTGGGGCTGAAATACTGAGTAGTCTTTAAATTCCCAGTGGAAATAGAGTCTAAAACCAGATTTTCATTCAAAGACAAAGAGGGAAATTAGCTAGGTGATAAAAATCTTATCAAGTGTTCACTCCTCCGGCAGAGTCAGCTTATGGAGCTATTGGCGACGTTTTTAATAACGATTATATTTTCTGCACTAATCGTAGAGCTAACTTTTCTTGGGGGAGAAAATCAAGTCTTTATAGATGAGGTCTCCATGGTAGGTAATGGGAAGTTTATTACTGATTTTAATTCACTTTTATTTTTTCACCAATTTCTTCAACCATTTCCTTGTAACTGTTTCTAATCTTTACCTCAGTCACTTCTGTTACTTCCACCGTCTATCTTTGAGTTTTTCGAAAGGAAAGAAAAAGGATCAGGATTGTGCATGGAGTCTCCCCTTACAGCGTTCGTTGGATATCCGAGCCAGCCAACGTAATTTAGTGCTGTCTTCTGAAGAACCGCCATTTTTCTAAGATTCTTCCCCCGGAGGCCCGGCGTTTTCCGGGCGACCCGCGTTCTCATTCGCTGCGTTCTCATTCGACCCATTCGGCCCGCCGTTTCCGGGGACATCTAGCTCGTCTGGGTTTTTGTTGTTCTCGCTGTCCGTGCCCTTTACAATATTCTTGACTATTCCTGGAGGCATCTCCTTGTTCTCGAGGAACCCCTTGATCTGATTGAGAGAAACTTCCTTGTTTTCCAAAATGTTCTTGACAATGCCCGGCGAGAGTTTTCTGTTTTCCATTAGTCCCTTGAGGTTATCGAAGGTAATGTCTCTGTTATCGACGACCTGCTTAAATATACCAGGAGGCAGTTCCCTATCCTGTAAACCCTTGACGACATTTTCAACGGACTCGAGCTTGTTCTCCAGCTTCTGCTTCAGGAGGCCCGGCGGCAGTTCACCCTGGCCGAATTCCTTCTGCATGTTTTCTTGGACCTCTTCAAGCGCCTTCTTCTGAGCTCGGCTTCTTACCATCGCCCTTTGGATGGCCGGTTTTGCCTCATTATCGACTTTGTTCTCCACGTCCTCAAGGACCTGGATGTGTTTTCTCACCGCGTTTTGGGCTCTCTTCAGACCTTTTTTATCTTTGGACATCTTGATGCCTTTGCTTAGGCGCTTTTGGGACTCCTTCATGAGCTTCTTATGGTTGCTAGGTACGTTCTTATCCTTAGTCTTCTTGTACTCCTGTATCCTTTCTTGAGCTCTCTCTAACTGCCAGTCCTGTCCTCCCGCAAAGGTGGCTTCCTTAATCCTTTCGCCGGCCCTCTCTAGCCCGTATAGAGGATCTCCGGGCTCTTGATCGACGAATGAGTCCACGGCTACGGGAGTTCCGATTGCTCCCCCTGCGACCGCTGCCACGGCTACAACTGCGGCTGCGGCTGCGACACCTGCCTGTCCTAATTTCAACATTCTATTTTTACCTCCTATTTTTTCTAATTTTTATCCTGATAGGGCATCCCCTTGGAAATGATTTTCTTTATTTCCTTCAGTCGATTGGGAAATCCTTGTTCTTATTCCATCTCTTGGAGACGATTTTCTTTATTTCCCTCAATCGTTTGGGGACTTCTTGTTTTTCTTCCATATTTTTCAACTACCTCGGTTAATTCCTCTCGAAGACCTTATTTAAAGAATCTCCAACAACCGTTCACGCGGCAGATTCAAATATTCTTAATAGCCCAAAAAATATCAAAAAGAAAAAATTATGATACAAAACCGTTCACATCCGAGAAGAAAGCCTAAATTTTTCTTTAAATGGTTAAAGGAGAGAATTCGGTGTTCCTGAACGGCCACCCCCAGCATTTCGAATAAACGAGCATCACTTGGATAATAATCAGGTCCGGTCCGTGCATTAATGCATGGATAATTGCTAGTTTTTATTTCATTGAGCCGAGAAGACACCTTCCCAATCGTGGATTGGGTGGGTGATGAATCGGCGTTTAGTTTCACTGCCCCCTCCCGATAAGAGGTTAGAAAGTTAGGCGAGTGATTCCGTGTTGATGAAGGTTCGGAAGACGATTAAGTGCAAGATAGTCGATCTTACCGAAAAGAAGAGGAAAGCTCTTGAAAGAGAGTATGAGAATCTTCAAGAATATCTTCGCGAAAATGAGAATGTAGAACTCTATTCGGCAAACAAGCAACAGGCGGAGAGGTACTACGAAGAGATCAAGGACGGCAAGGAATATCCTATCTCGGTTAGGAAAGATTTGATAGATATTCAAAGAGCGGACAACGAAATAGCGGAATATTGGTTAAATGTGAGAGTTGCTTCCGTCTACGGAGGTATCAATGTCCCTATCAAACCTCACATCCAAATCCCCTCCGATGGCGGCGGTGTGGAATATTGTGAATCCAAGATTTTGAAAAAGGATGGAGAGTTCTATTTTCACCTGACCGTTAAGAAAACCGTTCAGGCTAAGGAATCCTACGACGGTCTCCTTGCCGTAGATGTCGGGCAGAAATACCTCGCGGTGTCGGTGGCATCGCACAGAGATAGACCGAAATTTCGGGGCAGGGAGATCAGAGGAATTCGGAGACACTACAACTGGCTGCGGAAAAGGCTCGGGGAGAAGAAGCTGAAAGATGAAATAGCGAGACTTTCGGACAAGGAATCCCGAAAGGTAGACCAAAAACTACATGAAATAGCCAAAGAACTCGTAGAAGAAGCCGACCAAAACGATGAGTTGATAGTCGTCGGAAACCTTGAAGGATTGAGGAAAGGCAGCGGCGATATGGGGGAGACGATGAACCGGATGATCGGCAATTTTCCCTACCACAAGCTCGCAAAATATCTCGAATATAAGGCTAACGAAAGAGGGATACAGGTCTTGAAGATGAACGAGCACTACACCAGTCGAGAATGTAGCAGGTGCGGTGCAAAAGGAAAAAGACCGAATCAGGGAACTTTCAAGTGTCCCCGGTGCGGATACGAGGTTAATGCCGACTTCAACGGCGCCAAGAATATTTTCGAACGTACCAAGGTGGCGTCGGGTAACATTCCCGGCGTCGGGGCCGTGAGTGGGCCGGCCCTTAACCCTTCCGATATGGTCTCCACCTCTGGCTCTACAAGTGGGGAGACCGAGGAGGGAAGCCTCTTCCTAACGAGCGAGGCGAGTTAGGTGGAGGTAGTTCACACTAGTGATTGCCTCGGTCGGTCCTTGGTATCCTTCCACTCACATTGGTGGATCGTTCGTAGGTTTTTCGGCGCCCGGTATCAGAGCAGTTATAGCATTCACTGGTTTGACCATGCTGTATAGTACGGCCGTCGAGCTTGATTACGCCGACTTTCTCAAGGGAATGGTCCCCGTGCTGAATGTATCCGCCATCTGTGGATCAATCGCCTTCATAGGTTCTCTGGCTAGCCTAGCTGTTCCATTGGATGAGGGATGGGGTCTTTACTTGGCATTTGTTGGAAGTCTCTTTGCGCTTTTTGCCACTTTTCAAGCTTGGAAAGAAACTCAGTCATGAATAGTTCAAGTAAAGATCACCCTTCACTCATCTCTTTCTTATTTCAGTTTTCACAAATATCCGGCCCCGGTTTACCCTATGGACTTATCGAATTCAGTTAGGCGATAGACATGCTCCTTTCAAGATGCTGTGCGGAGAATTCTTCATCCCAATCATCACAGCACACAAAAGGGTAAATTTAAAAGTCAATTCAGTAGATAAATCACTTGATTTTGATGATTTCTGTAGTGATTCCGGCCCTTAATGAGGAGAGGTATATTGGCAAGTGCCTCGAGTCTTTGGATAGACAGAACTATTCAGGAGAATACGAAGTCATAGTCATTGACAATGGGAGCGAAGACCGCACGAGAGAAATCGCGAGAAAATACTGCAGCCGCGTTTTTCATGAGCCTGATTTGGAGTTGTACGAGGTAAGGAATAAAGGCATCGAGGTGGCAAAAGGGGAAATAATAGCCCAGATTGATTCTGACACCGTTGCCTCACCAAACTGGTTGGATGAGGTAGAAAGAGGATTGAGGTGCGGTGACCTTGTCACGGGACCACTTATGCCGTTGGGGGACTCAAGTTTTTTTGATATTATCTTCCGGGTTTTCAACTCTTCCACAGAGCTGCTAATTAATTCCCTGGATCGCTCGACTTGCAACGGTGGAAACTGTGCCTTTAGGAAAGAGGTAGCTAAGGAAATTGGTAAATATGAAAATTCATTTCCCGCGGATGTGGTCTTCAGCAAGAATATAGACGAGATTGGACGTCTTTATTTCAACCCGCGGATGGAAGTTTACACTTCACTAAGGAGATTGAGAGATAGTAGGAGCTTTAAGGACTTTTGCGAGATGGTTTTTTCCCATATCAGAGTCCAGATTAACGGTAGAGGAAAGAGATTTGAAGAGACAAGCTATTTGAAAGGGCAAGACAGGGCATAGCTTCGGATTAATTGTTCCCTGTTAGCCCTCGAGATAGAGACTTAGTCAGTTCCGGTGGAATTAGTTAAGGCATATGGTTTTTGACTTTTTACTCTAGATTTCTCTTGTATAGCAAGCTAGTAGTATTCGTAAAAGGGCAGAAATTAAGTACTTCAGGAGAAACGCAACGCTTTAAGCAAACCTTCCGTTCAGCCATCTTTGGACAGGAATTTTTGCGGTAGGGCAAGATTAAATCTAGTGAGGGAGCAATCGGTATCGTAGCACCTCTTCTAGCGGGAAGCCACTCGCCTTTACAATGGAATGGTCAGGCCTATTTGGGCTAATCCGTTTCGAAGTAAGCTTCGATAGGTATACTCTTTTTTACTCCCTTGTAAAAAGAATTTTAAACTAGATGAAAAAAGGGAGGATGGGGGGTGAAAAATTTGGTAGACTTTCCCACTGAAGAGTGGATGGAAGAGTACGGCAATAGTATCAACGAAAGCGATGATTACGCCGAAGCCGGAGAAGGATGGGGGACTGACTACGATGGTAGTTTTGTGTTTATTGTGGAAGACCTTCCTCTCGACGACATTTCTACCGAAGATTTACCCGAAAATATTAAGAAGCAATTGGATGAATACGTCTCCGACAATACCGTTTATGCCTATCTGGGCTTAAAAGACGGCGAATGTACAGGGACCGAGGTTTTGAAAAGTATCGACGATAAAGAGCACGGCTTTGAACTCAGCGGCCCATATGAAAACTGGAAAAAGCTCATCAAAGGAAAACTCGATGTCGTCAAGGCAATGATGGGTGGAGACCTTGACTTGGACGGAGACATGTCAAAAATAATGAAATATACAAAGGCAGCGAAGATTTTGGGCGATCTGGCAGGTCAAGTTCCGGATACAGAATTTCTCGACGAGAAATACGTCTAACAAATCTTCCTTCCAGATAATGAGATGACGAAGACAAATCAAATGAGGAATTAGCATGACATGGAGATTTGCTTCACCTGAAGTTGTTTATGGAGATGGAGCTCTTAGTGAACTCTCCGATCTTAGTGGGGACCATGCTCTCGTCGTTACTGATGAAAATATGATAGAGCTTGGATATGCGGAAAGAATTCAGGAGTTGTTGGAAAAGGGCGATATGGATTACGCAGTTTATAGCGAAATAGAACCCGAGCCATCTTATGAGGCAATCCGGAAAGGAAAGGACGAGATTGCTAAATACGAGAGCGATGTCGTGATAGGGTTAGGTGGGGGATCTTGTATGGATGCGGCGAAGGCGATACGTATCCTATACGATAATCCTGATATTTCTCTTGATGCTATAGGCCCGAATGTAGATTTTGATCTAGAGAGGAAGTTAGTCCTCATTCCTACTACCAGCGGCACGGGAGCGGAAGCAACCGAGGCAATGGTATTGACCAATGAGGAAGAAGAGAGGAAGACTCCTACCACGAATAAGTATTTGAGGGCCGATTTGGCACTTGTAGATAATTCTTTGGTCATGGATTTACCCTCTGAATTAACCGCTAGCACGGCAGCGGATGCTTTATCACATTCCATAGATGCATATATTTCGAATTTGAAGAACGATTTTTCCGATGCACTGGGCATAAAGGCCGTCGAGATGGTATTTGACTATTTGCCCACCGTCTATGAAGATGGATCCGACGAGGAAGCTAGAAAGGAGATGCACATAGCAGCCACCATGGGAGGACTTGCCTTCGGCAATGCCCAGGCAGGGCTTTCCCACGGGTTGGCGCATTCTATTGGGGCCGTTTTTCACATACCACATGGAAAAGCCTGTGGATTATGTCTTCCTTACTCAATCGAGTTTGAGGCAAAAGAAGTCCCTGACCTCTTGGCGGAAATAGGAAGGTATATAGGAATTAGAGGCGACGAAGAGGAAGTGGTTAACAAACTTGAGAAGAAGATTAGAGAGACCTTGAAATCGGTGGACATTCCTCAATCCCTTGAGGAGGCAGGAATAAGTAGGGAAGAGTTTGAGTCAAACCTAGAAAAGCTGGTAATGAATACGAATATGGATAGCACCACGGCCCTGGTTCCCAGGATACCATCCAATGAGGAGATAAGAAAGATTTACGAATACATATTTGAGGGAAAGGAGGTAGACTTCTAGCTTGTTCGGCTATCAGGGCAAATTATTGGACGTGGATCTTTCCTCTAAATCTCTTGAAGAGAGAAACCTCGATAAAAAAGACGCCCGAAAATTCGTGGGCGGTGGGGGATTAGCCTGTAAAGTTCTCCACGATAGATTAGATGTAGCCGATGTAGATCCCCTTTCTCCGGAAAACGTTCTCGTCTTCATGACGGGCCCCCTAGTCGGGACCAAAGCGCCTAGTAGCGGACGATTTGAAGTTTGTTCTAAATCTCCCTATACTGGAATCTGGGGCGAGTCAAACTGTGGAGGTAAATTCGGGCCTTTTCTCAAATTTGCGGGCTTTGACGGAGTTCTAATCAAGGGGAAGGCAGATGGTCCTCTCTTCTTGGACGTAAATCATGGAGAAGCTAGCCTAGAGAGTGCCGATCATCTCTGGGGAAAGGGATCCTATGAAACTCAGGAAATACTGGAGAAGGATATATCAGATGACAAGATGACCGCTTCAGTGATTGGACAGGCCGGAGAAAATATCGTCCCCATGGCTTGTATCGTCAATGACGAGGGCAGAGTTGCCGGTAGAGGGGGCATGGGAGCCGTGATGGGTTCGAAGAAATTGAAGGCCGTGGTGGCGAGGGGAGATATGGATATAGAATTGGCAAACGGGGATGAGTTCAACGAGACAGTTCAGGGGGCTATTGAGGAAGTTCAGTCGAGTGCATCTACTCAAATGGTCAGAAATCTTGGAACCGCCGGATATATGGGAATGGGAGAAATGTATGGAGACATCCCCGTCAAATACTATACAGAGAGCGAATATGAGGACTTCTCCGAAATTAGCGGCACCAAGATAAGAGAGACCGCATTCAAAAAGAGATACAGTTGTTATGGATGCCCGATAGGTTGTGGAAGGACCATCGAGACAGACGAGTTAGGGGAGACTGACGGCCCGGAATATGAAACTCTTTCCGCTCTAGGGTCTTTATGCTTAAATTCCGACATCAGCTCTATCTATAAGGCGAACCGTCTTTGCAACGATTTCGGCATAGATACAATTTCGCTTGGTGCCTCGATTTCCTTCACGATGTATCTGTATGAAGAGGGCCTGATTTCTGAGGATGATACAGACGGAATAGAGGTGGAATGGGGCGACAAGGAAGCTATCCTGAGGCTGATAGAGAAAGCTTCCAAACGGGAAGGATTTGGGGAACTACTGGCTCAAGGAACTAGGAAGATAGGAGAGAAATATGGTAAGGAAGAATGGGCGGTTCACGTGAAGGGACTGGAGATTCCTATGCACGATCCCAGGGCCTTCTCCGAACTGGCGTGTTCTTATGCCACGAAGAATAACGGTGCTACCCATGTTCCGGAGCAGCTCTATCAAATTGGAATGGGCATGGGCATAGATGAGTACGATATTAATTCCGACGATAGATTTTCCGACGAAGGAAAAGGCATCATAACCGCCAAGGCACAGAACTATATGGGCTTGTTCGATTCGGCGGTAATGTGTGCATTTACTTGGATTTCACCTACTCATATGACGAAGCTCCTTTCTTCGGCCACAGGATTCGACTACACCGTCGATAGTCTCTTTAAGACAGGAGAAAGGATATTCAACGTTAAGAGAGTTTTCAACAACTTCTGCGGAATAGATAGAGAGGATGACACCCTGCCGAATTTGATCCTACAACCGATCGAGGAAGGCGGTACCCAAGGAAACGTTCCAGACCTAGAAAAGCAAATAGAGGAGTACTACGATTATAGGGATTGGGATTGGGAATCGGGTGAGCCGAACGAGGAAAAGCTGGCCGAACTCGGATTAGAGGATTACTCCTAATCTTTCAAATTCCGTCCGAATTTTTAGACACACCCCTACTCGCAATTAATTTTAACTGAAAAACTGAGATGAATATTCTCTGGAGGTGATTTGTTGAAGGTAGGAATCATGGCCGATACACATGATAATCTCGACGCTACGGAGAAGGCCGTAGACTTATTCAACGAGGAGGGAGTTGAACACGTTTTACACGCGGGCGATCTCGTGTCTCCCTTCACCGCAAGCAGACTCGCGGATTTGGACGCAGAGCTTCATTATGTCTGGGGAAATAATGAAGGAGATTTGTTGCATTGTCGTTCAAATTTAGAGGAGGCAGGTGCCGACATCGGAGGAAGTTTCGCCTCTTTGAAGCTAGAAGGGGTGAAGATTGCCTTGTTACACGGGGAAGACGAAGGAATAGTCGATGCATTGGCCGAGAGCAATAAGTTCGATGTCGTGGTTAGGGGCCATACTCACGAACCATCGATTAACGAGGACCCTCTAGTGATCAATCCTGGCCCCACGTCAGGGTATTTGAGCGGCCGAAAAACTGTAGCCTTTTTGGATACGGAGGATTTGAGTGCAAAAATAGTTGAAATATAAGCTATAGAAGGAAAAGAGAGGAACGTGGCTTCCTCTCCCACCAAACACGGTTTGGAAGGAGCTTCCAGCCCCATTCGAACCCTTTCGGTCGGGTTAAGGTACTACCGAGCGGTCTATATCCATCACCGATGGACTTGTTTGCAGGTTGCCCACTCGCTAAAACCCGACTTGATGTACAGAGGTCGAGATTCGACACGGAGAGCTTGCGGGCCGAGCCACGACGGTCCTATCTTGAACCTCCCGAGGATTCATTCTCAAGAGAGCCTGTGCCCCGAAGCCCCGTCCTCGGGACTCGGCATGTCAGCTCAAGACACCTTCTTACACTACTTTTCGGCTTTGAAGTTAAAAAAATTCTTAGTGTCCAAAACTGGTGGAAGTTTAACCTCCCGCTAGGCTCACGCTGTAGCTCAGCGTGCCGGTCTCGCGCAGGTACACCTCCTTTATCTTTTTGAAAAGCTTTTCGTCCAGCCGCGAGACGAACTGGCAAAGGCTCACGTTGTGAAGTCCATGCTCGGACCAGCTGCCGCCGATCCTCTTGGTCCGGTAAGCGTTCTCTCGGAATTCTCGCTCCTCCTTGATGGTATGAAGGAATTCTCCACCAGCAAGCACAGTTTATTTTTGGACGCCTCCTATACCAGTGGGTGGAGGCGTCAACCTCCCCCACCCCCGCCTCGCTACGCTCGGCTCCCAAAAAATATCATCATCAAACAAAAAGGAGGTGAGAAATCTTGTGACTGTTTTCGCGGGTTTAGATGTTCATAAGAAGTATTTTCATGCGACCGCTATGGATGATTCCGGAGAGGTTCTGGTTCAGGAGGACTTTCCGAATAAGACTGAGGGTTACGATTCCCTTCTCGCCAAGACCGGGGAAGAGGTGAAAGTGGCTTTTGAAGCTACCTATGCTTGGGAGTACGTGTTTGAGGAACTGGAAGACAGGGTTGAAGAAGTTAAGATGGCACATCCGGGGAAGACGGAAGTCATAACTGAGGAGAAGATAAAAACTGACGCTAGGGCTTCTGAGGCTTTAGCTCAATTGTTGCGGATGAATTGGCTTCCAGAGGCTTGGATTCCTTCGAAAGAGACGAGAAAGTTGCGGGAGAAGCTCAGGCGGAGAGCTTACTTGGTCTGGAAGAGGACGGGGTTCAAGAATAAAATCAAGGTGGATCTTGCTAAGCAGGATATTCGCAGAAAGTTCTCCTACAGTGAAGAGGATAAAAAATGGCTCAGAAGCCTAGAAATCGACTCGATAAACGACTATCTAGACATGGTGGAGAGTCTCAACGATCCTATCGAGAGAATTACAAAAGAGATCGAAAAAAAGGCTAGGGCTGATGAGGATGCGCAACTGTTGATGACTATACCCGGAGTTGGTTTCTTATGGTCTTTGACAATCACAACTGAAATTGGCGATATCGAAAGATTTTCGAGTCCAAAAGAACTTTGTTCCTATAGTGGTATTGTCCCCTCCACCAAGGATTCCGGTTCGAAGTCGGTACATGGATCCATTACAAAGGAGGGGAATAAGTACTTGCGGTGGGCGGCAGTAGAGTGCGCATGGCTGCACAAGCGGCATGCACACAACACTCACCTGACTAGGTTCTTCCACAAGCTAGCGGGAAAGAAAAATGACAAAACTGCAGCCGTAGCCACCGGCAGGAAAATGCTTGTAGCTATGTATTGGATGCTCAAAAGGGGAGAAGAATTTAGACCTCAAGGTTGATCACCTCGAAAAATAGCTTCAGGCTTACGGGATCGGGACACCCCGTACTAACAACCGGAGCTCAGACTCCGCGTCCTTGATTGGGGTCCCGTCGGTGAATTGACCATATTGTGGCGTCGACCACGCATAGGTGTGTACCGAAGTAAGTCCCGACCTGAAACAAAGTTTGGGGTTTATAAATTTCCAGTAGAGTAGTCGAGAGTATCTTTTTTATGTGGAGAATTCCTCATAGGTGTTCGTGTACGGAACGTACTCGTCCTCCAAAGCTGCCTTTGCAAAGGTCAGGAGCTTCTCCTTGACCCTTCGCACGTAGTTCGCCGCCATCGTGAAGTCCCTCCCTTCGGCTCTCTCCACCCACCGGTCGATTTCCTCGCGGAACCAGCCTATTCGATCATTCAACCTTTCGGTATCTTCGTCCCGCCAGAACTTCTCGACCGAGTTCTGGAGAGTTTGAAGGCGTGACTTCAAAATCCGACGCATCTTCTTCCTGAAGTTCTTCGGTGCGTCCTCCTTCCACAGACAGTAATCCACGTACTTTACCGCGTGAAAGTGGCAGATCTGGATCCCCTTCGCGTCTTCAAAAGCGTCGTTTATCTCCCGATCGGAATCGCAAACGACGAACACGTTCGACAAATCCAGTGTTTTTTCAAGCTCTTTCCGGATTTCAGACCATTCCTCGTTCACGCCGGCGGATAAGAGCGAATATTCGTCCTCTTCCGTATTATAACCGAGAACTAGGTGCAGGTAGTTGAAAGGTTCCTCTCCCTGATTATGCACCTTCGTCTCATCGACCAGAATCACGTCCACGTCACCTCTCGGCTCGGCGTCGATCTCCAAGTCCTGGACACGCCTCCAAAGCGTGGACTTGCTCAGGTTCGAGTGCGACAGTTCTTTAACGGTCTCAACCGCTTTCCGATAGCTTAGTTTGGAGATCTGCTCGATCGATTCGAGCGAAACATCCTCAAGGATGATTTTCCTCTTGGGCATGTTTAGAACCTTTTCCGCTGGAGCGAACACTTCACCTGTTTCTTTATCTCTAACCCTAGTTAAGTTCAGGTCGAGGGTCTCGACACTCGTCTTGAAAGTTCTCGACTTCAAACAGTGTCTCTGATACCTCGTCCTCTCGTACTCTTCACCGCACAGCTCTTCCACCCGGTCTTTCTCGACATCACGGATCACCTTCTCGACAATCTCCTTCTCCAAACCCTTCACTTGATCGATCAAACCCACCAAATTCAGGTTTTCATGTTGAATGTTGATTTTTATCGTTGTTTTTTTCATTATACCACCTATACTATTTTTAAAGGGAGGAATTACAAAACTCCAACTAGTCCTGGGACACTACCAAAAAATTGTGTCGGATTCATCACCCATCCCATCCACGATTGGGAAGGTGTCTTCTCCGACAAAAGAGATAATTTTGTAAGGTATCACATGAAAGATGAAAAAATTCCGGATGTCGTTAAGAAATGCTATGAAAAACTCCCCCATTTCTCCGATGGGAGGGTTGATTATTCGGCGGCTGACGTGTCTCCCACTCTAATTTCTTTCTTGAAGTGTGGAAATGAAATTCTTATACTAAAGAGAAGCGAAAAGGTCGGAACGTATCGGAATAGGTGGAGCGTAATCGCCGGCTATCTGGACGAGTTAAAACCAGTTGGTGAGAAAGTCAAGGAGGAAGTGAAGGAAGAAACAGGAGTAGAAGATGAAAAGATATCTTCAATCGAATTGGGCGATTCTTTCCGATTTGAGGGCGAAAAAACCACTTGGGTTCCCCATCCTGCCTTAGTAGAGGTAGAAGATAAACCGGAGATAGATTTGAACTGGGAACATACGGATTATAAATGGGTAAAAAAGGATGAGATAGATGACTATCTTTCTCGACATCTCCTGAAAGGGCTTGAAAAGGTTTTGCCTGACCATAATCCCTCCGGATAGATGATTCTTCTCGTCCTTCATTCCTGCCAAGAAATAAAAAGCATAAAAGAGTGCTTCGTTCGTGTGAAAAGGACTCGAGAATCATGTATAGGGAATTACTATGAAGACCAAACTTTACATCAACGGATTGCCGGAAAACTCCCGGCCGGGAAATATCTTAGGAGCTATAGCTAATCAGGCGAAGATAGACGGAGAAAACGTCGGAAATATAGACATTAAAGGATCGATAGCTACCGTTTCCGTGTCGGGAGATGTGGCGGGTGAGGTGGTCGAACAGCTGAATAATGTCTCAGGAGAATCCGTTTCAGTAAGGAAGGCAGATTCCGGTAAGAGAGATGTACATTTTTTGGAGCTTGCAAGGTTGGTTGAAATTGAAAGGGAGGAAGAGATGAGGAGGCACGAGGAGGAGATAAAGAGGCTTTCGGGCTACGAGAGGGAGAAGAAAGGACGGGCGATTCTCCATCTGAAAGGAAAGGACGATGGGACCGGACTAGGTGGCAAGGATTTGATAAAATTTGTCAGGCGAAAACAGGGAGAAGAGCTCCCGGAGAACGAGATAAGCGTCGGAGATCTTGTGATGCTTTCTAAAAAGGATCCTCTTCGCGATGATAACCCGACCGGAACTGTTGCGAGAAAGACCAACTATTCTATCACTGTTGCCTTTGACAAGAAACCTCCCGGATTCCTCTATGGAAAAGGGATAAGATGCGATTTGTACGTGAACGATATTACTTATCAGCGCCAGTTGGAAGCTCTATCGGAAGCGGACAAGGCAGAGGATACCAGGCTCGGGGAGCTGGTCGATAAGTTCTTGGGAATCGAGAAAATTGAGTTTGGAGATAATAAGGAGAGCGTGGACTTTCTCAATGAGAACTTGAACCGATCTCAGAAAAAAGCCGTCGAGAAGGCCTTATCGGCAGAGGATTTCTTTCTGATTCATGGTCCCCCCGGGACGGGTAAAACGGTTACCTCTGTAGAGATAGCTAGACAACTGATAGGGCGGGGAGAAAAGGTTCTATGCACAGCTGATTCAAATACGGCCGTCGATAACCTGGTGGAGTGGTTGGCTGACAGGGGCGAGAAAGTAGTAAGAATCGGACACCCCGCGAGAGTAACCCCAACGCTCAGGAGTCATACCCTGGACGAGATTGTTCAGCAGAACGAGAAATATCAAAAGAGTCAGGAGTTGAGAGATAAGGCCATGGATTTGGTGGACAAGCAAGACGAGCTTACGCATCCCGGTGGGAGGTGGCGGAGGGGCATGAGTGATGAGAGAATAAAGTCGCTGGCCAAAAAAGGAAAAGGTTCGAGAGGCGTTTCTCCCTCTCGGATCAAAGAAATGGCCTCTTGGCTGGAGATTCAAGAAAATATCGACGAGTTGTTTGAGAAAATAGAGAGGCTTGAAGAGGAGGCCGTCGATGAGATTATTGGATGGGCAGACGTAGTGTGTGCCACAAACTCGGGCTGTGGTTCGGAGCTTATGTCCGATAGACGTTTCGATTCACTCGTTATAGATGAGGCCACCCAAGCTACCGAACCGAGCTGCTGGATTCCGATTACTATATGCGATAGAGTCGTCATGGCGGGAGATCATAAACAGTTGCCGCCAACTATTCTAAGCGAGGAGGCACAGGAGCTCAATAAAACGCTCTTTCAATCATTGGTCGAGGAGTATGGGGATAAAATTGGAAGCGTTCTGAGAGTTCAATATAGAATGCACGAAAAGATCATGAATTTCTCCAATCAGGAATTTTACGATGGAGTGCTGAAAGCGGATACCTCGGTAGCAAATCATACACTTGGGGACCTGATAGACCAGGAGATTGGTTTCGATTCTCATGAGATCCTCGAAGATACATTAGCTCCTGAGCCGCCTATCGTCTTCTTGGATACGGTACAGACCGAGGCGGGAGAAAGGACCAGAAAGGGATCTACATCAAAGGAGAATCCAAAGGAAGCGGAGTTAGTTTCCTTTCTTGCGTCCAAGCTTCTAGAATTGGGTTTGAAGCCGACGAATATCGCGGTTATCACGCCCTACGATGATCAAGTAGACCTAATTAGTAGGAAGATAGACTCGGAAGATTTAGAAATAGATACTGTCGATGGTTTTCAGGGGAGGGAAAAGGAAGTTATTTTACTCTCCTTTGTTCGGAGCAACGAGGAGAATAATGTAGGATTTCTGGAAGATGTTAGGAGACTAAATGTCTCATTGACCAGAGCCAAAAGGAAGTTGGTCATTATTGGGGACAGCTCGACGATCGAGGCCCACGAAACTTACTCAAACCTACTAGATTACATTTCCTGTAACGGTAAAATTCTGAAATTGTCGACGACCTGATTCCTGGAAATAGATTTTCAAAACCATCAGTGAACCTTCAAAAAGATGTAAAAAAAGTGAGAAGGTTAATTCCTAGGAACCCAGCTAGGGTAAGAGAAAGTTTAAAGACGAAATTTTCGAGCCGGTCCCTATGCTTGAAAGAATTCTGAAGACGATTCGTTCCGAAAGGCCCGATAGACCCCCGGTAATTCCTTTCGTGATGCAATATGCCGCTAAAGTCGCCGGGATTGACTACCGAGATTACTGCAAAGATGGGGATGCTATGGCAAAATCCCAGCTAGAGTGCCTTAGGGAGTTTGGTTACGATGCTGCCAACGTTTCCAGCGACGCCCATCGCCTGGCCGATGCGCTGGGCGGAAAACTTGATTTTCCGAAAAACGGTGTTCCACGGGTAACCGAGCAACCAATAAAATCCGAGGAAGATTTGGAGAAGGCATCCGTCCCCGATCCAAGGGAGGCGGAAAGATGTCTCGAGAGGCTCAGGGCGATCGAGAGGATAAAGGAAGAGGGCCCCGATATACCAGTAATTGGGTGGATTGAAGGAGCATTATCCGATGCCAGCTCAATATATGGAGTTAAGGAAACCCTGATAGATTTTAAGAAAAATAAGGATTTTCTGGAAGACCTATTTGAGTTTGTTATGGAATTCGATCTGGAGTTTGCAAAGGCCCAGATTGAGGCTGGAGCAGATATAATTGGCGCGGGTGATTCGTTAGCTTCTCAAGTTTCCGCTTCCAACTTTAAGAAATCCGTAAAATATACCAGCGAAATCTTTGAGAAAATAGATACACCCGCTTTGTATCATGTCTGTGGAGATACTACCCACCAACTGGAGAATCTAAGAAATTCGGAGGCCGATATTGTCGATCTCGACTGGCAGGTCGACCTTGCAGAGGCTAGGGAAAAATTCGGTCAGGAGATTTGTATCCGGGGGAATATAAACCCCAGCTTCCTGGTAAGTAAGAACCCGGATGAAATAGAAGACCTATGTTTACAGGCCATTGAGAAAGCAGGAAAAAATGGAAGTTTCATTTTGAGTGCGGGGTGTGAAATCCCCCCCGACACTAAGAGGGGAAATCTAGAGACTATGATAAGTACTGCAAAGAATTATGCCTATAGCTAGGAGGTCATTTCAAAATATTTTTCTCATCTACTCCTCTTCGGATTCTTCTTCGGTCTTGAACCGAAATATTAGGAATATAATGAGAAGTACAATGGAAATTCCCAAGAAAAGGGCTCCTCTCTCCAGATATGAACCACTCGCTAGTAATGAAAGAGCGGGAATCGGGGCAAAACGGTTATTCCAAAACCCGTTATTCCCCTCGGCACCGAGCAAATTTTCTCCTTTAGAATAAGATTCATTTCCATTCGGATTTGAAATGTTTTTTTGAAGATAATCTTTCATGTTAATAATTTGGTTAATTATCCCTCCTTAAAAAGGATATTACTGATTCTTGACCTCGAAGTCCAAGAAGGTTTATTTCCGCGGAGGCACGAAATAGATTTGAGAAGGTTAAAAATGGGTAATAAAGAGACAAGTGAAAGAGTTACCGAAAGCATATTTGGAACCATCGGAGACACGCCCCTGGTGAAGCTAAACGGAATTTCGGAGAGCGAAGGAATTGAGCCTTCAATACTTGGTAAATTGGAGATGTTCAATCCAACGGGTAGCTTAAAGGACCGAATTTTCTATGAGATGATTACACGAGCGATTGACGAGGGGGAGTTGGAGCCCGGAATGAAGATTATAGAAGCGTCTACCGGAAATGCAGGAATTGCCTGTTCTTTCGTCGGGGGACACCTCGGTTATGATGTGACGATCGTGATGCCGGAGGGAATGAGTAAGGAGAGAGTGAAAATTATGGAGGCCTATGGTGCAAATGTTGTATTTACTCCTGGTGGCGAAAGCGACGTGGACCTCTCGTTGGAAAGAGTGGAGGAAATAGTTGAAGAAAATCCGGGAGAATACTGGCACGCAAGTCAATACGATAATCCGGCGAATGTCGAGGCCCACTACAAGACGACCGGGACCGAAATATGGGATCAGACCGATGGAGAAGTGGATGCGTTTCTAGCTACTCAGGGAACCGGCGGTACTCTTACTGGGGTGGGTCGGTATCTGAGGGACAAAAACCCCGACGTGAGGCTGTATGCGGGAGAGCCATCCGAGGCCCCTATGTTGTCCAAGAGGGAGTGGGGATCCCACAGGATTGAGGGAATCGGAGACGGATTCGTCCCCAAAAATCTGGATCTTGCCCAGCTCACCGGAATATTTCTGACATCTTCCGAAGAAGCCATCGAGATGTCGAAGAGGCTGGCCGAGGAAGAAGGAATTTTTTGCGGGATATCCTCCGGGAGCAATGTGGCTGGAGCAGTTAAGCTCGCCCGCGAACATCCCGAACTCGACTTTATAGTTACCATGATCAATGACACGGGCCAAAGGTATTATTCGACGCCGTTGTGTGGAGTTGACAAGGAATTAGAAGTTCCGGATCGAGAACATCCGATAGACGAATATACCAAGAAGCAGCTCGATAAGTATCAGGAAGGCTGGGAAATAATTGAGTGATTTTTTAGTTACTCCCTTCCTTTTTCATTATCCCCCTAGCGGCGAGAATACCGGTCGCGCTGGCGTTCACTATGTCTCTGGATAGCCCGGCTCCATCTCCCGCGACGAAGAGATTCTCCAAACCCGTTTCCATTTTCTCGTCTACTCCAATCCTCATCGCGTAGAGCTTTACCTCGGGGGCGTAGAGGAGGGTCGAGTTGGATGCTACTCCCGGGATGACTTTATCAAGTTGATCGAGACCTTCTTGGAGGTTGGTAACGATTCTTCCCGGCAGTGCCATCGAAATGTCTCCCGGAGTTACGCTTCTGAGGGTAGGATCCACGTGCCCCCTCTTCACCCGACTCGTTGTGGATCTCTGTCCATTTCGGAGGTCTCCAAGTCTCTGCACTACTGGTCTCCCCCCTCCTATGGTAGTGGCTAGATTGCCTATAGAACCCCCATAGGCCGTGGTATCCGTAACCGGTTCCGTAAGAGTGACGCGGGACAGAAATGCGAAATTGGTATTTTCGGATTTTTTCGATTTAAAGGAATGCCCGTTTACTCCCACATGATTATCGTACTTCTCCTCCACCACGAAACCCTCGTGATTAGTACAGAAAGTCCGGACGAAGTCGTCGAAAGACTTAGTTCTTATGTGGAATTTAGGATCTCTACTGACTTCGATAACCGGTTCCATGACTATGGACGGTATTTCCACCCTTACACCCACGTCTATGGCTCCATGAGAGATTTCCAAGCCCAATTTTTGCGCCTGTTCTGCGAGCCATACTGCTCCGGACCTTCCCGGCGCCGCAAGCGTGTATTTAGACTCCAATTTTTCTCCGTCGACGACGATTCCGTCTTCTTCAATTTCCTGAACATCGGATTTAAGTTGAAATTCGACGCCTTTCTCCTCCAGTTCATTTTTAAACGATGTAATTAGATCGGGCAGATTTTCGGAGCCTATGTGTCTTTGCCTGACGGGTATAAATTTTACATCCGCGGCCGCGGCCTTTCGAGCCAATTCTTCGGTCTTGTCGGTCTCCTTTCCATAAATTTTCTCGGAGGCGCCATGCTCGATGAAAACTGAGTCGATATAATCAATTAGATTGAATGCTTCCTGTCTGCTCACAAATTGAGTTAAATCTCCTCCAATTCGGGGACTGAGGTTTAGAGTTCCGTCGGACATTCCACCGGTTCCACCTAACCCTTGCATGACATCACAAGGGTTACATTCGATGCATTCCCCGGTCTCCGTGGCTGGGCAGCTTCTCTCTTTAATTGGCTTTCCTCTTTCGATTACTTTTATGGATAGATTTGAATTATCAGCTAGTTTCTTTGCTGCGAATAGTCCGGCCGGCCCGGCACCAAAAATGATAACTTCGGTCAAAGTTAACCCCTCCCCCTAAATACTGATGCCCCTATAAAAAATTTATCGACTAATTTTCATTTTCTTAAAAATCCTAACATGCCTCATTTTTCCGCTTGATTTCCTTCTTTCTGGTTTTTATAAATCGTAGCTTTCTCCTGAACTTTTTTTAATTCTTTAGTCTTTTCTAAAGTTTCTTCTGTTATTTCTCCCTTTATCTCCCCAGGCATCCCCGTGACAAAACTTTCTGAAGGTATCTCTTTTCCCGGAACCACCGTTCCGGCACCAATTAGACAATTCTCACCGATTTTAGCGTTATCGAATATTATCCAGTTTATATCCATGGAGTATCGCTCCGGGGCTTATTAGCACGTTTTTTCCTATCTTTACGTCAATTCCTTCTGGAGCTTCTAGAAATGCTTTGTCCATAATAGCCGAATTTTCCTCTATTTCTACAAATCCTTCATCTGCTCTGATTGCTGTTCCTGGCCAGACACTACAGTAATCTCCTAGTCTTACATCCCCTATAACGATAGCATTTTCATCTACAAAGGCCGTTTTGGAAATATCAGGGGATTTTCCTTCAAATGAACGAATATTATCCATTTAAACCTCTATTCTCCTTCCGGAATTTATAGAGGTTCCTTAAAAAAATATAAAGGGATGAAATCTCTACCCTTTTAGATTTTTGAGCTTCCCCAAAAAGGTACCGTCGATGAGGTATATTTCTGCTTCTTCCAAGTCTATTGCCCCGGCTTTAAATAAAGGCCCCAAAAATTTTTCCGGAATACCCCGGTTTATAGAGCTCCCTCCAACGATTTTGCTAAATGCCGGAATTATCATTATTTCCGGCCCGTTCTCTACAGCTATATCCCTCAGATTATCGGGCAAGTTTTCAACTTTGAGGCCCGTCTTTACCCAAGCCGGCTCAGTTGCCCTCCCTCCGAGTTCGTCTTTAAATCCAATCATGGGATGGTTATGCCCCATAATAATGGTTTCAGCTTTCAGCAGATTCGGTTCCGGCCAAGCATGTCCGTGTAGTAATCCTACTTTGCCACCTCCTACGGTGGTACCCCCCGCCTCGTGCAAAGTAACATCTCTCGGTATCAATCCCTCGATATCTCCATCGTGATTCCCGGGGACAATCTCAACTTGGACTACCTTGCTAAGCTCGGAAAAGAAATCCGGCAAGTTTTCCCACTCTTGCCAGCTCGTGATGGGGATGTTATGCTTAACATCTCCCAGCATGAATAGTCGGTCCGCTTCTTCATTTTCTATAATTTCCAGTAATTTTTCCTCGACTTCGGGGATGCGGGAGGGAATTTCAATGCCTTTATCGGATAAGTCTGCGGCTATTCCTAGGTGAAGATCGGCAACTGCAAGGGATACCTCCCCATCCACTTCAATTTTGAGCGCGTGAGTATGTGGTATTGGTGATATGTTCATTTTGTTTCCTAACGTGAGATTAGTTTGTAAATGTTAAGCCATCTTTCCATATTTTTTGTTACACCCATAACAAAAATACATATTAGGATACAATTTTCCCTTATCAGTCAAAATCCATTTCTAAAATTCGATTATCTGAAGATACTGGGGTCACGATTTGGAGAATTCGTACACTTCTCCAGGATCCAAGTCGATAGCTTCCGCTTCGGTATCCGCTTTTTTTAATTCTTCCAAGAATTTATCGGAGGATTGATCCAAGACTGGAAATGTTTTATAGTGCATCGGAATGACTTTTTCAGGTTCTATTAGCTCCACGGCTCTAGCTGCTTCTCGAGCCCCCATTGTGTAGTAGTCACCTATGGGCAGGCAAGCGATTTCGGGATCATAAAGTTCACTGATTAATTCCATGTCACCGAAAATACTGGTGTCACCTGCGTGGTAAATCCGCTTTTCATCTAATCCCAGCACGAATCCTGTGGGAACGGCTCGATCTGAGGAATGGAAGGCCTTTACCATGGAAATGTCAAATCCTTCTACTTCCTCCGTGGCTCCTATGTTCATTCCAATAACTTCCTCCACTTCCTCTGATACCGCGTAACTCCCGAGCTCGAAAATTCCAACAAAGGTTGCGCCGGTATTCTTGCATATTTCAATCGAATCCCCCAGATGATCCATGTGATCATGGGTCACGCAAACTACATCCACATCTTCTATTTCCTCGGCTTCAATGGGGGCCTCCGGATTATCCGTTAGAAAAGGATCTATTAGAATGGTCCCTTCTTCGGATTTTATTTCAAATCCCGACTGTCCCAACCATTTAATACTTCCCATTCTTCTCCCTCGAAATCGTTTCAGGTTAGAAGTTTAATTAATTTTCGAGCGAATGATTTGCGATGATTATCAAAGTTGAGAGATCGAGAAGGGAAGCCTTCCTAACGAAAAGAGTGAGTTAGTTAGAGGTGTTTCCCATTCATAAATAATATTCGAATCTTAGATTTAATCGTGCTCAGGGAAATTTTTGTCAATTGAGACCCCCGAAACAAAAATGAGGTTAGAAAGTGAAGGGTGTAGGAATAGACCTTGCCGGAAAGGAAGAAAATCCTACAGGAGTTTCGATATTGGATGATAATTCCATTATATCCCGGCTATTCCATTCAGATGACGAGGTAATTTCTATCTGCGAGAAATCAAATCCCGATATAATTGCAATGGATGCACCGTTGAGCAAGCCTAAAGAAGGAGGACTTCGAGAATGCGATTCCGGGCTTGTTGAAAGAGGATATCGCGTTCTACCTCCACTCCTTGGGGGAATGAAATCGCTTACGGAGAGGGGAATTCGACTTGCTGACAATTTACAAAAAAGAGATTTTGAGGTGATAGAAGTCCATCCGCTCACCTCGGGAAAAACGCTCTTCAACACCTCGGCGAGAGAGAAATGGATATCCATGCTATCGGAGAAAGGGTGGGAGATAGAAACAGACATGAATAAACATGAAATTGATTCCATATTAGCTGCACTAACCGGATTTCTTTATTTTAATGGAGATACTGAGGAGGTTGGGGGTAGAGACGGAGAAATAGTTATTCCTCGGATTTCTCCATCAGGTCTCTGATTTTTTGTCCCGTCTTTGAGACGCTCGAAACCCCTACATCTAGCACTTCGGCTATTTCCCTTATCCTGATCCCCCCTTCTAACCTCCGAGAAGCATTGTAAATTATAGAAGCAGCGACTAAGAAAGAAGCTTTCCTGTTTTTAAAATCCTCCGGCAGGGACGCGCATATTTCATGAGCCTCTGTCAAAATCTCTCCGGAGATTTCTAGATCGGAGGAAAATCGGTCTAGATACTCTTTCGGTCGGGGTCTAGGGACCTCCAGATCGAGCTCTCTTGATAAAACTTTACGAGTTCTTCTGAGGGAACTTAGGGCCCCCTCTTCAGTAAGTTCGGTCCTCTCCGAGAGTACTTTGGTGATTTCTTTTTCCGTTCTGGGAATCCTTCGCATTCTTCCCACTATAAAAATAAGAGCGGCCAGAACGCTCCAGGTGTTTCTACCGGGAGTAACTTCCTCTTCTCTAGCTTTCCTGAAAAGAGTGCTTACTTCGGCCTTAACGGATTTCGGTAGAAAGAGATCCTCGCAAAGTTTATCTAGATTTATTAGAGCCTGACGGAGACTCTTGTCCTTATAGGACACAGCTCTGGTCCTTCGGTGCCACTTCCGGAGCCTCCTCAGTTTAGCCCGCCAGGCCGGGGAAAGGTCCTTTGATTTACCTAACCGGCTACCCAGTCCCAGATCGTGTTGCGTTATGTCGGAGCCCGAGGATAAATCCGCTCTACCCGTTTCTTCTTCCG
>CAYNPN010000002.1:0-77440 GCA_964399085.1 Hadarchaeota archaeon (SeqCode)
CCAAATATCTCGAATATAAGGCAAACGAGAGAGGGATACAGGTCCTGAAGATGAACGAGCACTACACGAGTCAAGAATGTAGCAGATGCGGTGCGAAAGGCAAAAGAAAGAACCAAGGGTTGTTCAAATGCCCCCGGTGCGGATACGAGGTTAATGCCGACTTCAACGGCGCCAAGAACATCTTCCAAAGGACAAAGGTGGCGTCGGGTAACATTCCCGGCGTCGGGGCCGTGAGTGAGCCGGCCCTTAACCCTTCCGATATGGTCTCCACCTCTGGCTCTACAAGTGGGGAGACCGAGAAGGGAAGCCCCCTCCTAACGAGCGAGGCGAGTTAGGTGGAGGTAGTTCACAACTACCGTTTTGCTAGTGTCCTCTTTTTTCTTCGTCTTTGGCGCAGGTATGGGAGCTAGGGACACCACTTCGAGATAATCCTGCTAATTTCGAGAAAGTCAGTTTTTTAAAGCCTGTCGTTTATCTTCATATGGAATAACTCTAGAGAGGTGTAGATTTTATGAAAAATAAAGGTATTGGCGATGCAGCTATTATTGTAATAGTTGTAGTTGTAGCAGCAGCTGCATTTGCCGGAGTTTACATGTTCATGTCCGGAGGAGAGGATGGAGATGTTATAAGTTATTCGAAATTTCTTCAAGACTTTGATGAAAATGAAGGAGAATTTTCATCATATGATCCCGGCGACTCCGTCAAAATTCAAACTACTGTGAGCACCACCCCTTACCTTCCGTCTGGAACTATGTTACTGACGTCCGATAATTTTGACTCGGAAGTACTGCAGGTTTTGAACGATAACTGGAATATAACCCCGCCTCTAACTGCGATTAGCACTTCGGCCAATTGGGAGATTGGGGAAAACACTCCAATAGTTCTCGAAGGTGATCGGGCAGGCGAGTATTCACCTGATGATAAGCTAACAACAACTGTCCACGTCGTAGAATTCAAAGGCGGGGATTTTTCAGAGTTCTTCAAAGAGCTTATACCCTATTTTGTGTTATAGAAGTCGGAAGTACAAAACGATAATGGGATTTATCTATTAGTGTAAAACAGGGTCTATTTCGGCAATGAATTGGAAAGTAACTTTTGATCCTAACACTACTGTTACTAATAAAGAATCAGATCAAGTGAAAAGATGTATGAAGAGACATAAATCCGATTTGGGAATAATTATTACCTGACTCGGTAAAAAATGGAATCGAGAAAAGACCAGGGGTTTTATTTATAAATGGAAACCGCTAATCATGGTTATTTCGGCGGTCCTTACCCGGTGCCCTTGATCCTTCAGCTTTCCCGGAAAATTTCAAGAAGCGAAGATCCACGTTGTGAAAAATTTACCACAACGGAAAAAGGGTAACAAAATTTTACGCTACCCCCCACCAATTTTAGTGTAAGGGGTGGAAATATTTCCTCGGCCTTCGGGAAAATTTACCACAAGGCCAATTATTAATCGATTATTAAATTCGGTGTCGTTTTGTAATGTCCAATTGGCAAGTAAAGATGTAGGTATTAGAAATAAAAATTAACTAACAAATTAGATAAATAGTTTTCTAAGAATTATTTTAATTTTTAGGATTTGGCAAGGTCCAATTCGGAAAGGAAATGAAGTTCTCTGAGAGCATTTGCCATATATTTTTAAACTTTCCGAAATTTTTCAGGTATCAGTGTTTTGATGATATTAAGGAATAAAATAATAGAAGGAAATCAAAGGAAGGGAAGGAGAGACGGAATTAAATGTCGTTCTGCAGATTTTGAAATTAAGAATGATAAGAAAAATTATCCGGGAAACTTGTAATAATGACAAATAATAACGGATTCCAAAGTAAGGAAGAAGATAATCAGATTGAAAAGGCCGAAAATAACTCGGACTCCGGATTTTCCAAAAACGTCCTCAGGAGCCTGGGTCTCTTACTTCTTGGTGGAGTATTATTTTTCATTGTTTTCCACTTCGTGGGATGGAGTAAGATCCTTTCTAGCATAAGACAGTTGGATCCAATCTTCTTCGTGTTGGCCATGGTTAGTATTATTGGCTCAATTTCCGCTTGGACAATTCGGTGGAACTTATTTATCAAGGAAAGAGGATATAGTGTTCCCTTTTTCTCCCTTCTCAAATATATGGTAGTGGGATTGGCAGTCAACAACATAACCCCCCTTGCTAAGTTCGGAGGGGAACCAGTGAGAGCCTATTTACTGAAAAATAAAGAAGGAATAAGAATGAGAGAAGGTTTCGCTACCGTTATGGCCGAATTATCTGCGATGTTTTTCGTGCTGGTGGGGACAGTCGTACTTTCATTTATACTATTCTTTTTCCTAATGGAGCCTCCATTGTGGGTAATCTTTCTTTTAATTCCCTTTGGAGCTTTAGTACTTCTGATTTTGCTTCTAATCAGGAGTATTTATGCCGGGGGAGATTCGATTATCAGACTATTGGATTGGCTCGGGAGAAAGATAGAGAGGATTGAACCATATAGAGATAAAATTGAAGAAGTTTACAAAGAGTTCCGAGAAGCTTTCAGACGGAGCCTGAAGAACAGGAGAGTTTTCACTAAGGCTGTTATTCTATCCTTCATCGTAAAGTTTTTTGATATTGCGAAATTTTTCTTCCTTTTCAGAGCTCTGGGATACGAAATTAGCGTTGTAGAAATCATTATTGTGTTGGGATTGAATATATTTTTACTTTCTATTCCCTCCACACCCGGATCTTTAGGAGTATTGGAAGGAGGCCTTATATCACTGCTTGCGTTCTTAAAAGTCCCGCCCCAATTGGCCGCAACTGTAGTGTTTCTCGATAGGCTTGTATGGTTTTGGATAATTACGATAGTTGGAGGAACGCTCGGGACGAAGTATGGGGTGAGTATTTTGGAGTCCAAATCAGACAAAATCCAAGATATTTCCTCAGTATAAATTTAATCATTCAAATGAGTGAATTAATAGAGAGTGGAAATTTTTCTCCGAGTTTTGAGTAGGATTACTTTGTTTGGCTGGGAAGAAGGGTTTTCTTTATTTTTCAACTTCGAGCCAAGTAATTCTATTAGATGGGGAATTGCGGGTTTGAACGTGATGGCTCCAAACGCCATTTACGCCAACCTCGTCGTGATTTCAACTGTAGCCACAGCTTGCCTCCATTTGCTTTTGTTGAGAGTAACTCCCTTACTGTTGATGTACGGATTGGCAGAGAAGCACGTTATTTCGTATTTACCAATAAGTCTAGAGTTAAGGGCACTTCGCTTTTTCTTTTCCCTCAGATATTCTCCATATAATCTCTGGAGAATCCCGCCCATTGAATATACAGTGGAGTGGACCGGGTGGGATTTGAACCCACGACCTTCCGCATGCCAAGCGGACGTTCATACCTCTGAACTACCGGCCCTCAAGATAGAAATTCCTAATTGGCTTTTAAGTTTCTATCGATTAGAAAAGAGGGACTTTTACTTATTCCAGTTGTAGTCTCTTCTCTTGCTCGATTTACCATAACCGCAAGAGGCACAGACTCCTTTTTTGACGTTGAAGGATCTATTGCCACATCGCCTGCATTTAACGTGAACCGTCTTTTTTTGCTTACCCTTTGATGCGGTGCCCTTACTCATGTTTTCACCTCGCTGGGGAGATGAAAACCACGTTGTCGCCTCGGATAATCATTCTTCCGAATCTTTTGCTGGCTTCTTCCTCTTGGATTTCCTCGGCTTCTTCAAGCACCAGATTTACATGGGTATCGTAGGAGACTAGCTTCCCTCTCAGTTCTCTTCCACCTTTTAGGCTAACGAGTACAGTTGAGCCAATAGCTTTGCTCAAAGTGTCGAGTGGTCTCTGTTCGGATGGCATAGTATTCAACAGCCCCCTTGAACAGCTTTCTATTTAAAAATAACGCGGAATATTAAAAATGATGAAGATTAAGAAAAGACACCCCATTCGAAATTCGGACATAAGAGATATGGTCGAAGAGTTGAAGCCCCAGTTTGGAAAAGAGATTGAGAATCTACTGGAAGGACGGGTAGAGACAGCGGAACTTGAAAGCGGCGAGGACATTGTTTTGCTCGATGGCAAACCGGTATTGATTCAGAAAGACGGCTTTTTCCCCTTCACCTCAGCGGCTGATAGGCTTTCTCTAAAGAGAATAACCGTTGATATGGGAGCAGTGGAGCCAATCTGTGATGGAGCTGATATAATGGCTCCCGGCATTTCAGAGGTGGAAGGAGATGTTGAGAAGGGAGAAATCGTTGGAATAGAGGATGAAGAAAATAGAAGAACAATAGCTATTGGTGAAACCCTTGTCGGAAGAGATTCGCTTAAGGGAGAGGAAGGAAAGGTCGTTAAGAATCTCCATTATGTGGGAGACAAGTATTGGTCGCTACTAAAGGAATTTTGAATAGGTTTTCGGAGATTAAAAATAAAGATAGCAGCGGTTTTAAAACAATCCACGTACTTGTTTAGCTATTTCTGTTAGTGGTTTCCTACCGTTGGATTTATAAGATAGGGTATAAACAAGTTTATACCGATAGGTATGTCTGGGGAGTTAAATCTGTCTGAAGAGAAGTTGGTGCTTTCCGAGGATGTTGAGGATATCCTGCGGAAGGAAGTGGCTCCGATTGGGAATGGGGCTCACGTGACTTGCCCGAAGGAGTACCTTGGGAAAACGGTCTATCTCGTGGTGTGTAAGGAGTGAATTCCCAAACTCTCGAACCTCTAGAGTGTTCTTCCTGTCCTCGTGTCGAGGAGCTTGAAGAGCGGATCGAAGAACTTGAGGAGATGGTCGCGTTGAAGGACGAGAAGATCAAACGGTTGCACAAGAAGTTGAGGAAATACAGGAATCCTCACACTCCTTCGAGCAAGAAGCGTGGATCTTCAAAATCGAAATCTTCAGGTTCTGGTGGAGGAGGCAGAGGTCGGAAGAAGGGTCACGAGGGAACTACTCGGGAGAAGCCCGAGCCGGAGCAGACGATAGTGGTTGAGGAGGAGAACTGTCCCGAGTGTGGGTCTAGGCTTGAAGAACCTAGAGAGGTCGAATCGAGAGTCATTGAAGATATTCCTGAACCAGAACCGGTCGTAGCGAAGGAGTACAAGCTCGGTCACTACGAATGCCGGAACTGTGGAGAGGAGGTTGTCGCTTCGCATCCCGACTGTCCCGAGGAGGGTCGTTTCGGAAAGAATGTCTTGATTCAGGCGACATTGCTCAAGTACGAGGAGAGAATCCCTTATCGAAAAGTTTCAGACCTGTTCGAATGGCAGTACAGTCTCGAAGTCTCGCCCGCTTCAGTCCTGGACTTTGTAAGGAGGACGAGCGACTGGCTCCAACCCGAATACGAAGAAATTTGGGGAAGGATTCGAAATTCAGACGTTCTCTACGTTGACGAGACCGGGATGAAGGTGAACGGAGAGCAGCACTGGATCTGGGCATTCACTACAGGCAAGGAAACACTAGTAGCTCTGAGAAAAGGACGGAATAAGGAAGTTTTGAAAGAAGTTCTCGGCAAAAACTTTGACGGAATCATAATCAGCGATGGTTGGAGCTCCTACGCAACCTACGTCAAGAACATTTCTCCAAAAGCAGACCTACAACGGTGCTGGGCACACCTGTTGAGAGAAGCCGAAGACCGAGCGGACAAAATCGAAGAAGCAGAACCAATAAGCGAAAAGCTCCACGAACTTTATGAGAACCTGACAGAATTCATAGGAAAAGACCCACCACCAGAAAAGCAGAGAGAAAGAAGAGCGAAAGCCAAAAAAGAACTCAAAGAACTCATAGAGCAGAATTACGAAAACGAAAGGGTAGAAGACCTAGTCAAAAAGATAAAGAACGGAAAGAAACACTGGTTCACATTCGTCACAGAACCAGGAGTAGAGCCGACCAACAACCAAGCCGAAAGAGCCCTACGAGAACACGTCGTCCACCGAAAAATAATCGGCGGACTCAGAAGCCAAAAAGGCATGAAAATCCATGAAACAATCATGACCCTACTAACCACATGGAAACAACAAAACCTAGACCCATACAAAGAAATGGTTAAAGCCACCAAACGCTAAACATCCATGTTGATTTTTCCGGCTAGTGTTCTCCCTACCAAATTTTATTCATATGACTGCTCTATATATTTTTTTGGGCGAGTGATACGCGCATACATCCATGAGCGGTCCTTGCCGCATTGTGGTTTGCGCTCCAAGAGACCCCAATCAATTACAAGCGGTCATAGTGCCGCAGTTTAGCCGAGGGGTCCTCGCCCATTTTAAGCCTGAAGTTATCCTTCCGGCCGGAATTCTTCGCCACGTTTGAGCATGTAGTAAATTGTCTTGAGCATTTTGTTCGCAGTTGCTATCGCAGCTTTTTTCGAATCCTTCTCCCCTTTCTTCCTGCGGTAGTATTGGGTCAGTTGCGAGTCGCTGCATCCAATATGGATCCATACGCACTCGATCAAGATCCATTGGAGAAACTTGTTCCTCTCCTTCTTGACGCTTCCCAGTCTCTTGTAGTCTCCGGACTGGTAAACCTTCGGGACGAGACCGGCGTAGGAACACAGCTTTTCCGGATCGGGAAAGCGGTCGATGTCCCCGATCTCGGCGATTATCAACAGGGCGGAAAAGTGGCTGATCCCCGGAATCGTCATCAAAAGCTCCGCTTCCTCATAATCCTCGACAATTTCCTCGAACTCCTCTTCAAGCTTCTCTATGCGGTCTTCAACAGTTTCCAAAACTGCCAAGTAATGGTCAACCGATTCGATTCCGATCTCTCTGAGTTTCTCCTTACCGGACTTTGTAAACGGGTTCCTATCCAGATCTATCCTGTATTTCTCCAGCTCAGCACGGATCTTCCCCTTCATTCTCGTCCTTTCATCTCCCAGTTTCGCACGGAGCCTCGTCTTGTCGCGGAGTTCCCTGATATCCTTCGGGGGAACGTAAGATTCCGGAACAAATCCAGTTCTCAAGAGATGAGCGAGGGTCCTAGCGTCGATGGAATCGGTCTTGGTTTCCGAACTGGATATAGCCTCTAATTCGTTCGGATGAGCCAGTTTCGGCTCGATCCCGATCTCCTCCAACCGTTCATAAGCGGGTCTCCACGAGTAAGAGGCTTCCATCACCGCATCGGCGTGACGAAAACCCTGAAAGAAACTCTCTACACCCTGGAGAGAGTTCTCAAACTCCTCGTCCTTCAAAACCTCACCGTCCTCATCGACGATAACCCCATGACACTTCTCCTTATGCACATCCAATCCAGCAGACACGGTCATAAAGCCTTTTCACCTCCTGTTTTTTCATTCCTCTTTGATGATGATTATTTTTCGGAAGCCGAGCTTGTCTCGGCGTTGGCGGTGGGGAGGCAGTCCGGCGCCTCCATCCTGTGGTTTGGAGGCGCTCAGCAGCTGGACTAGACCGGAAAAATCAGCATACCATCAATTACCAATCCACAATTTTTAAAGGTAGAAAGCCTAGCCCTCTCCAATTTTGGTTTAAAAAATAGTAAAACTTGGAGTTTATAAGAAATTTATACAGGCCTTTTAATCACGGAAAAGTTAAATAGGAAGGAGAAAGTACCTCACTCCGTGGTAGAAGATGGATACAATAAAGAATATCTTTACGAGTGAGAAGAAATCTTCGTCGAAGGAAGACTCGGAGGCAAATCCAGATGTTCCAGTAATAGAAGTCGATGAAACTGAGGAGATGGAGAGAGCCGGCGAGATAGAGCCCATCATGGTAAAGAGCGTCGATTTGAATGGAGTCGTAGATGTTCAGGAAGTAGCTCAGGAACTTCGAAACGGGAATATAGTGATTCTAAATATATCCCCTCTAATGGATGAGGATCCAGCTGAGCTTAAAAGAGCAGTTGATCAGTTGAGAGATGTTGCTGAAGAAGTCGGCGGAGACGTTGGCCGTCTTTCTGAATCTAGAATTATTGCTACACCAGAACTAGTTAGAATACAATTCAAAAAAGGAGCCTAGAGTTCCCCTTGGGGGAAGAAATTAGGAATTTCTCACAGGAGCGTAGTCATTTCTAGGAGAAAATACCGATAAGGATACACGGTAGAACTTCTTATTTTAGAATTGTTTTTAGTGAAGCCTTAGAGTTTCAAGGTTGTTGGGCGCCTGGGTTTTTATTTTGAATAATTTATGGAGCGAACTACACAGGTCCACGCATCTCCGACTCTCTCCGTGCACACATATAACCCGCTTTGGTTTCGGCGATGTGTTTCGCACAAAATCTATCAGCTGGGCTCTATCTGAGTGTGCGCTAAATCCTTCAATTGTTTCAACATCCATATTGACTTGAACAACTTCTCTCTTCCCCTCGTTGTTTCGCATCGGAACTTCTCTCCAACCTTTTTGAATCCTCCGTCCCATGGAGCCTTCCCCCTGATAACCTACAAATATAAGGGTGTTTCTGGGGTCCGGAGCCAATCGTCTAAAGTATTCCAGAACTGGTCCACCTGCCATCATTCCTGCTGTGGAGAGTATGATAGAAGAACCGCCACTAATTACCTTCTCCCGCTTCTCAGCACTTTTAACTCGTTCAAACGTGTCGGAGAGGAAGGGGTTTCTGTCCTTATGCAATATCTCCTCCTGAAGTTCGGAGGAGAGGTACTCGGGATAAGCGGTATGAATGCTGGTTGCCTCCCATATCATACCGTCTAGGAAAACAGGCACATCGTCAATAATTCCCTTTTGACGAGAATCCTCTAAAAGGAGCATGATTTCTTGAGCTCTTCCAACAGCGAATGCCGGAACCACTACTTTACCATCGTTATTCAGAGTGTTTCTTACTATATTAAGGAACTTTTCTTCAGACTCCTCCCGTGAGGGTTGCATACTTTCAGTCCCGCCGTAGGTACTATCCATGATCAAAGCTTCCAGCCTGGGAAAATCGTAATCGGCGGAGGATAGGAGCCGAGATTTCTCGAATTTGAGATCCCCCGTATAAACAACGTTGTAGAGCCCCTCTCCAATATGTAGATGCACGAGAGCGGCCCCCAAGATGTGGCCGGAATTGTGTAGGGTCAATCTCATATCGGGTGTGATATCAGTGACATCTCCGTAGTCTAGGGGAATTGTATGCTTAACCGATTCTTTAACATCTTTTTTGGTATAGGGTATGTCCTTGCCTTCATCCCTCGCTATATCTACATAGTCCAGTTGGAGTAGAACTGAGAGGTCCCGAGTAGGAGGGGTACAGTAGACTGGTCCATCGTATCCGTATTTATAGAGATAAGGTATGAACCCGGAATGGTCTAGATGAGCGTGAGTGACGATGACTGCATCTATTTCTTGAAGTCTCAATTCGGGAGCGTCCAGATAGGGATATGCTTCCTTACCCTCTGTTGCAACGTTTACGCCACAGTCCAAGAGGACTTTACTCTCCGGAGTTTGAAGAAGATTGGCCGAACGACCTACTTCTCTCGATCCACCAAGGGAAGTTATTCTTACCCAGTCATCCTCGTTTCTGGGCTCTCGGTGAATTCTTTGGCCAATTCTTTTCAAAATTTCCTGTCTTTCTTCCGCTTCTTCAATCATTGATCTCCGAATGTCATTAATCACTTCGGATTTTATCGGAGGCGTCCGAATTATCTTTGGAGTCCAACGAATTTTCTTGAGGATTTTGCGTAGAAGTTTCCCACCCTTTCCAATTGCGAGTCCAGGTTTTTCCGATTCTATTGCGACTTCGCCTATCGTTGGCATGAATGTGATGTCTGTTATATTGGCCTCATCGGGCACTAGCTCTCCGATTTTTTCTTTCGCTTCCTCAGGCGGCAGACGGATTGAGGAGTCGGGTCTGAGTGTAATTCTTTTCTGTATCTTTCTTGCTAACTCTTTCACTGGCTTTCCTTCTTCCATAAGCGGCTGTAGGTCGTCGCAGTAAATGACTACTTTGGGTCCTTCGAATTCTATATTTGTGACTGACCCAGCGAATGGAGAGTCTTTTCTTATAACTTCTTTTATTTCTTCGATTACTTCATTTGCAGACATCCGGAACAGCTCGGATTAATTAGCTAATTATTTGCTTGATTTTTTCAGAAGATAATTCTTTATAGCCTTCATCGGTTATAGACGCGACTTTAATTTCATTTCCAGTCGCTATGTCTCTTTCTATCGCAGATTTGAGGGCTTTAACCGCCATGGGTGTTGCATCCCCAACCGAAGTACCTTCTTCGTACTGAGATTCTAGGTAACCATAGGCTACGGGTGATCCTGATCCAGTCGAAACCATTTCTTCCTCTATCATAGATCCGTCCATACCAAGCATGTACATACTTGGACCGGAGTCATCGACCCCCCCGATTATAAGAACCGCGAGGTAAGTTAGAGCAATACTCGGGCCGAATAAGTTTGATGTGAGTTTCGCCGCTGCTTGAACGCTCATCGGGGTTCCCTCTTTCCGTTGATAATATCTGGCTTCGGATCTCAATGTCCTGACCAAGGCTTGGGTATCCCCGACGCTCCCGGCAACAGTGACGCCGATATTATCCGTAATCTTATACAACTTCTTAGCTCTTTTGCTGGCAACTTCATATCCAGCAGTTGCTCTCGTATCCGTGGCTAGAACGATTCCATCATCACACGCTAGCCCGACTGTTGTTGTACCTTTCAAATATTCTAGCTGTTCCTCTTCCAATGTAAGAACCTCGGACTCGATATGCCCATAAAAGGACACTTAACAATACCGGACTTTCCTATATAAAATTCCCGGTAATATTGCTAATTAAGTTTTACCTATTAGTATTTGTTCCCATTTCTATTCTTTTTAAAGGGAAAGAAGAGTATAACAAATCTAAGGAATAAATTGAGTTAGTAATTAAAAACTTTAACTCTATATTGACACAAAGTTGTGAGGACTTTCTATGAAGGAATCAAAGAGAATGGAACTGCCCCGGGATGTGTGGATGGGTCCGGAGGTCCTGGGGGAAATCCCAAAGGCTTGTCGACGTTTATCCGTGGGTCAAAAGGGTTACATCATAGCTGATGAGACCACTTATGATATTGCAGGGAGGCAAATCGAGGAAGATCTTTCCGCTTCCGTTTTTAGGGTAGATCATTCCATCATCTCTCGAGCTGATATGGAGACTGTGGAAAAAGTTCAAGATGATACACAAAATTTCGATTTTCTTCTCGGCGTTGGCGGTGGGACTTGCATCGACGCCGCTAAGTTCGCTTCTTATAAGCAGGATAAACCGTTTATAAGCGTACCCACTGCGGCATCCCACGATGGTATATCATCCGCTCGGGCCGCCATTAAGGGAGAGGGAAGGAAGGCTTCGGTTCAGGCCCACGCGCCCGTAGCGGTCTTCGCCGATACTCTCATTATCCGAGACTCCCCCTCCAGATTGATGGCCGCCGGATGTGGAGATATGGTCGCAAATTACACCGCAGTTCTCGATTGGGAGCTTGCCAGAGAGGAGAACGGAGATTATTATAGCGAATACGCCGCGGCTTTGTCCAATATGAGTGCCAAGCTCGTGGCAGAGAACGCTGATGTAATTAGCAAGGAGATTGAGGAGAGTGCTCGGAAAATCATAAAAGCCCTCATAAGTAGCGGGGTGGCAATGAGTATTGCCGGGAGTAGTAGGCCCGCAAGCGGATCCGAGCATTTGTTTAGCCATATTCTGGATCAAATAGCCCCCGAACCCGCTCTTCACGGTGAGCAATGTGGAGTCGGAACATTGATGATGATGAATCTTCATGGAGAGGATTGGAGGCCGATCAAAGAAGCCCTAGAAACGGTAGGATGCCCGACCACCGCAGAGGAACTGGGGATAGAACCGGAGTATATTGTAGAGGGTTTGTCTAGTGCTCATGAGATAAGATCCGATCGTTACACAATTTTGAGGGACGGACTTGATAGGGAAAGAGCTCGGAAAGTCGCTAAAGAGACCGAAGTTATTTGAAAGAGACAGGTCCCGAAATGGAGGATAGGTCCACTTTTAAAAAAATTCTTAATGGATTTTTCTAAAAAGTAAGTAGAAGAAGAGAAGACAGACCAAGTTTTTGTACAGAGGGTTAATGAGAGGAGCTGAGGATTATACCGGCGATGACATGGAGCAGTTTTGGGAGGAAATTTCAAAGCAGACCAAAAATGTCTTCAAATTTTCGGAGAAGTAATTTCCGTTTCAAAGTTCAATGAGGTTCACTTCGATATTTTCGTTGATTTCCACCTCGGCGGCATACCCTTCCGAGATAGGTCCTGGATTTACTATTTTGGTCCTCCCGATATTATCGGTTCCTCTCGCTTCATGAATATGTGCGCATATATTTAATTGAGGCTCTCTTTCTTCGATTATTTGCCTCACACTTTTACTCCCGGCGTGAACATCAGCCGAAGTAAGATCCGCTTTCGTATCGTAAGGAGGGACGTGAGATATCAATATCCACTTACCCTCAATTCCCTGAGTCAATGAAACTAAATTCTCCTTTATTTCTTCTTCACTTAGTTCGAATGGTGTGCCGAACGGGGTAGGATTTGATCCTCCCAAACCCACGAATGTAAGATCACTCAACTCCACCGTTTGCAAGTGAAAGCTGACACCCCGTTCCTCTAATATGGGCAAGACGTTTTCCGGATCGCAATTCCCCGGCATTGAAAGAATTCGAGTTTCCTTATCTTCTAGCTTATCTAGAATATCCTTTGCCCTGGTAGCAGGGCCAAATTGAGTTATATCTCCAGCTATTATTAGAACATCATAATTTCTTTCTAGGAGTTTCTCGATATCTTTTACCCCTTTCTCGTCCCCGTGCAAATCTGCTACTATCAGTATTTTCAATTTAAACCCTGAAAAAAGAGAATTTCTTCAGATTAAAAGAATTTTTGGATAAAGTTTTGAGTCTATTTAAGTAATTTCATCTTTTGTATCGGAGAAGCCACCTTCCCAATCGTGGATAGGATGGGTGATGAATCCGATATGTTTTAATTGCCTTGGGCGAGAGAATGAGAATAACTGGTTCACGGTATGTCTGAAACGGGACCTAGTGGGCTGTGAACGGGGGCACCAGTGGCAGTGCCCCGAACTCCATAGCTACGACCCGACCTCTGGATACCCGTCTATGGCGGGAGACAAGTCGGTGAGCGGAGGAGAACCGTCAATAATGGCTATGAAGAGTCGGTGACTTTTCACGCCACTTCCACCGGTAACACCTCGACCTCGGACTGGAAAGGGTGTGAATGGGTGGAAGCTCCGTCCTTCAGGTCGGAGGGGATGTCACTACCAGTTCCCCTCTTTCTACTCCTAGGCTTTGAGCGACTGGAGTACATTTGGCTCGTAGGAGATACACGAGTTTTCCTTTGAGTTTCTCCTCGTATTCGGAGATAGTTTCGAAATTCCCCATCCCCTTGCTGATTACTAGGCCGGCACTCTCTACTATATTCTTCATTTCGTCCGGGGCATCGTCGAGAAATAAACCTACTTTTTCTCCTGAAGGAATTATTTTTCCAAACTTTTCAGTCCCCAGTTTTTCGGCCATTTCCACAGTAACATCATCTTGCGTGGGACTTGATTTTGCCCCGATAAAGACTTCGGCCCCCGTTTTTGCGATTTCTCCCATTAAAATATGGTCTAGAATAATTTCTCCACAATTATCAGTAAGGTACAGAACTTTGCTTGATGAGAGTATCTTGGAAGATATTTCCCTCGAATCATCGATTTTTAGTTCCTCATCGAGAAGATTTTCGAATTTCGATTGAAGGCCCTCGGGATCGAATTCAAATTTGGAGACGCCGTATTCCATTGAGTTTGCCGCCGCTGCAATCTTTAGGCTTCTATTCAGTTTCTCTCTTTCATTTTCTCCGGCCTCTACTAACTTTCTAGCAATTGGCTCTATTTGTTCGGCCACTTCATTCGATTTTTGCTTCAATCGTCGGTAGGGATCGGAATTGTTCGTGATTTCGGTGATGATTTTATTTCTCTTCGAGCCGAGATAAGATGGTACAGCTTTTTTGGAGGCGTTAGAAGCGAGGAATTCCAAGAATTTGAGAAGGGCCTCAAACTGAAGATTTTCATCATCGGTTGCAAGCTTTACTTGTTCGACGCCTCTGTCCAGCAAACAGGGAAAGCATTCCTTATGTACCTTCAGCTCGGATCCCTCAAGAATAAGTCAGTCTGATTTTTTCGCGTTCCAACCTTTCGTGAAGTTTTGGATTATCCCTAGCTAGCTCTGCGTATTCGACTGGAGACATTATTTGGACATCAATCTCTCGACCTATTTCTTCCGCAATAGTGTCAAGCACTTTTTTTATCCTTCTTGAATCCCCTCTCTTTAGAATTAAAAGTTCAATTGGCGAGTCGGGTGCGTCGGTTCCCTTGGCGGAATCCCCGACGAGATATGCACCTCTTAGCTCATTTAGTTTATTCATTGCTGGCATAATTTCTGATACTGTAACTAGGACTCGAATTTGACGGGCCAGTGGATTCCCCCAGCGCAGTTTGTAATATTTTTTTCTGCCTTTGGAGCTTTCCGTGAGTATGTTTTTCTCAGCTAGTTTCTTCAACCATTTTATATTCGTAGCCTTTGATAGACCTATTTTCTTCCCTACTTCCTTGGAATAGAACTCTTTGTCCGGGTTCTTACAGAAAAGTTCAAGCATGTCTACTGGTGCTTGTGAGCCTAGAAAATCCAACAATATTATCTACCGTAAAGGTATAATTAATTATACTTTTTAATTGTTTTTCTGTTCGATGTTAGCTGGGCAACGAGAGTATCAGACGTAATCAAGCCATTCTTCGTATTCATTCGCCTCCCCCTCCACGATATCGAAGAATTTTTTCTGTATCCTTTCGGTGATTTCTCCCCGTCCGCTTTCCCCGATTTGATTTCCATCTACTTCTCTGATCGGAGTAACTTCTGCCGCCGTTCCGGTGAAGAAGGCTTCATCTGCTTCTAATAGCCTTTCTTTGGTGAGTGTTTCCCCTTCGACGGAAATTCCCATATCCTCCGCGATATCTATCACAGAGTTTCTGGTTATGCCTGCCAAGGCCCCGGATGATAATGGAGGCGTGACTATGTCGCCATCTTCAACGATGAAAAGATTTTCTCCTGGCCCTTCGGTTATCTCATCATCCATATTCAATAGAATGGCTTCATCGTAACCTCTGTCCACGGCATCTAGCTTCGCGAGTATGGAGTTTGCGTAATTTGCCACGGTCTTTGCTTGCGGGGGTAGAATCTTCGGGTGGATCCTTTTCCACTTGGTAATGGTCGTTCTTACTCCCTTCTCCAAGCCTTCTTCGCCCAGATAGGTCTCCCACGGCCAGACGGCCACGGCCACGTCGACGGGCGCGCCTTCCGGGCTGAGGCCCATCTTTCCATATCCGTAGTAAGCGATAGGACGGATATAACAGCTCTTGAGTTCATTTTTTCTGATAGTTTCCTTAATCACGTCGCCAATTTCTTCGCCCGAATATGGAAGATCTATTTTCACTGATTCCGCTGAATTTTCAAACCTGTCCATGTGGGCCTTTAGTCTGAATACGGCCGGTCCATCCACTGTTTCATAGCATCGAATTCCCTCGAAAACTCCAAGCCCATAGTGCAGAGTATGAGTGAGGACATGTATCTTGGCTTCATCCCATTCCACGAATTCGCCATTCATCCAGATGTAGTCTGTAGGTGTTAGGGACATATGCTCACGGCCTATATTTACTCAATTTATTTATAATAAGCCTTACTTTATGACTTGACTTTTCCACCACATTTTCAAGTGTAAAGATAGAATAAGGGGTAGGAGGATATTGAAATGCTAGAAACTGAAGTTACAGACTTGCTTGGTATAGAGTACCCTATTATACAGGGCGGAATGGTTCCAGTCTCCGAAGCAGAGTTAGCAGCGGCGGTCTCGGAAGCCGGTGGATTTGGAATTATAGCTTCCCCAAATTTTCCAACCCCTGAGGATTTGCGAGAGGAGATTCAGAAAGCGAAAGAGCTCACCGATGAACCAATTGGAGTAAATATTAGCCTTTATCCCGCGTCCGAACCACTGCCTAATGAAGGATACATTGAAGTTTGTGTCGACGAGGGAATTGCTGCAGTTGAGACCTCTGGCGTACGAAGCCCGGCGGAATTTGTAGACACTCTAAAAGATGGCGGTGTAAAATTGATTCACAAGATCGCCGAAGTCAGACATGCAGAGAAAGCCCAGGAAATAGGTGCCGATGCGGTCGGCGTAGCGGGATTTGAGTGCGGAGGACATCCAGGATTGAATAATCTGACGACGATGGTTCTCGTCCCTCTGGTCGCCGATGCGGTCGATATTCCGGTCATTGCCGGAGGAGGGATAAGAGACGGGAGAAGCCTAACTGCCGCGTTGTCTCTCGGAGCGGACGGAGTAGTAATGGGAACCCGATTCCTCGCCACCGAGGAGTGTAATATCCATCCCGACTTCAAGAAGGTTTTGGTCGAGTCGGATGAGACCGATACGGAGTTGATCATGAAATGCATCGACATGAACACTAGAGTATGGGAAAACGAGACGGCGAAGAAGGTCCTTGAGAAAGAGGAAAAGTTGGAAAAGGAAGATGCATCTTTTGACGAGAAATTAGAAGAATTAATACCTCTGATTAGCGGTGAAAAGGCAGAGGAAACATTTCATGAAGGAAAGCTCGATGCCGGGATAGCTTCCTGTGGTCAGGGTGTGGGATCCATTGATGAAATACTCAGCGTGGAAGAATTAATAGAGAGAACCGTTGAAGAAGCTGGAGAAACTATCGATAGACTGGATTCACTGAAGTAAAAAATTAGACCCCGAGGGACTTGTTGTCCCTCTCGAGTTATTTTTTTTAAATTTTGCTATCTTTTTTTAGGAATTCTTTTTAGTAGAATCAAAGAAATTAGAAACAATGTCTTATGAAGAGTTGACTTGTGATAGAAAGAATGGGTTAACGGAAATCAGGTTGAAAAGATCTGAAAGACGTAATTCTCTGGCCCCCTCCGTCATTAAAGAGCTAAAAGAGACCTTCGAGAACCACCGGAACGACCCCGATACGAGAGCTATCCTTCTAACCGGCTCCGGTGACTACTTTTCCGTCGGCGCGGACCTAAAAGAGGCCGCCGAGTGGGCGGGAGAGGATAAGTCGGAAGGGTTGTTGGAATTTAGGAAATCCACCGAGGAATTACATACCGTTATCATAGATATTAGACGGTCCCCTAAACCGGTAATCGCTGGAGTTAATGGCCCCGCAGCAGGTGCGGGCCTCGGCCTCGCTCTGGCACCCGATATAACCTTAATTTCCGACGATGCATTTCTAGAATTTGCTTATACCAAGATTGCGCTTTCCGGCGATGCCGGGACTACATTCCTCCTGCCGAGACTCGTTGGCATGAAAAAAGCCAAGGATCTTGCATTAAGAAGCCCCAGAATTGATCCCGAAGATGCTGTAGAAATGGGGCTTGCGAGTGAAGTCATCCCTTCGGATGACTTTGAGGGAAGGGTCCGGGAAATCGCCGAGGATTTGGCGAGTGGACCTACCAAAAGCCTTGCGATGATAAAGGAACTAATCAATAAAAGCTACAATAATACTCTTGAATCTCAATTAGAAGATGAAGAAGATTTTATGATAGAGGCATTGGATTCAGAGGACTTTATCGAGGGCATCAGTACTTTCCTGGAAAAGGGAGAGCCGGATTTCAAGGGAAAGTAGTTCCCGATGCAACCAGATTGTAATTAACCTCTGATTACTTTTTCCAGAGATTCGAGCATTTGGTCTATATTTTCAGATGGTATGTACCCCATGTTTCCTATCCTGAACGTCGCTTCCTGCAATTCTCCGTAACCTTTCGCCAGTTCGAAGCCTTTCTCCTGCATCTCTTTGTAAATTTTGAATCCGTCCTTATGGTCGGGTGCATTTACACAAGTGACGGTGGGACTTTCGTAGCCTTCCTCGGGGAATAGAGAAAGCCCGAGATCCTGAACGCCTTCCCTGATTTTTTGGTTTCTTTCCCTATATTCCTGGAAGTGCTTCTCTTCACCTTTTCCTTCAATTAACTTCAGTCTCTTATTCAGAGCCATGATCTGAGGAATGGGAGGAGTCATATGGGTGCCGCTCTTCCTGTCATCATAGTCTTCATAACGTTTGAGATCGAAATACCAGCCCCTTTCGTCCACTTTCTCAGATTTTTCGAGTGCCTCTTCGCTTACGCTTGCAACAGCAAGCCCAGGAGGAATCCCGAAGCACTTCTGGGAACTCGCGAAACATATATCAATCCCCCAATCGTCGACTTTTATTTCTGTTCCACCCATCGCGCTAACGGCATCGACGAGTAGGATTTTGCCGTGTTCTTTGACGACCTTTGCGAGTTCCGGAAGAGGATTGAGAAGCCCCACGCTCGTTTCGTTGAAGGTGATTGATACGGCTTCGACATCCGGACAGGAAGAGAGTTTCTCGTCCAGCTTTTCAGGAGTAGTTGGTTTACTCTTTTCTGTTTCGAGTTTTTCAACGGTCAGTCCATTGGATTCGGAGACTTCTACGAATCTTTCGCCGAATGCACCGTTTACACAGCAAAGAATTTTTTTCTCGACACAATTTCTCACGGAACTTTCCATCACACCTGAACCGGAGCTGGGGAACAGAAAAACTCTTTCGCCCGTTTTTAGGAAATTTTTCAATCTGCTGATAATCTCTCGCTGAAGTTCTCTGTATTTTTCACTTCTATGGCTGTACATCTGGCTACTCATTTCTTCCAATATTTCTGGCCTGCATGAAACGGGCCCGACCGTAAAAAGCTTCATAGTACCCTACATCGACAGACTTTTACCAAATATAGGTTTTTTGGGATTGTGATTCCTCAATAAAATCTTGTTCTACATTTACTGGCAAGAAATTACAAGTTCTCGAAGTTATATTGTTTAGTATTGTACTTTAGAGACGGAAATCGGGCTTGGGACAAAAATCCTACTCCTCTTTCTTTGAAAGAGCTATGTCAGTTTCGGACTTCTTCTCGATTTTCCCGGCGTAGTATTCGGCTTCGTATTTTTCGAGGATCCGGACCATTTGCTCGTAGTCTTCTTCTTTCAAAATTATCGCGTTTTTCGTGAGTTTTTTGTGGGGTATTTTTTCCAGCAATCCTTCCCGCTGGTAGGTGTATTCTCCGTGGTTGGACCTGTCCTTGTAACCGTTGAGTGCCCTCGATATCTGCACGGATTTGCTCTTGTCCGGCGGTTTGTAGACGATAATCATCTCTGACATACTGTTATTATTAGAAACAGTAAGGTTTATAAAGTTTGCCCCATTCTAATGCAACGGTACCTATGCCGAGGAGACGGAAGCAGAAGAGGCTCGAGAAGTTCATCGACGAGCTCAAGAGCGGCGAGATCGACTACGAGCCGCCCGAGGAGGCGGATTCCGGGGTCGACTGGTCGAGCTACGACGGGGCTCAAGTGAACGAACTCAAGGACATGCTCTCGTTCGTCAAAAAGAGCGTGGACGAGGCAGTCGAGAGACTTGGCTTCGATAATGACTCCGAGGGTCGCGGGAGACCCTCCTACCCGGCGGATGACCTGGCGAAGGGAGTCCTCCTGCAGCAGTGCTTCGACGTCTCGAACCGCGTCGCGGCGGGGTTCGTGGAACTTTTCAAGGAGAAGCTGGGAATCGAGGAGGCATATTCCTACAAGACCCTCGAGAGGGCTTACGACGACCCCGACGTTGCGATGATCCTGAGGGAGGTCTTCGAGATGAGCCAGGAGCCGGTCGAGGACGAGGAGTCGGAGTTTTCCCCGGACGGTACCGGGATACCGAACTCGATCAAGGGGAACTGGGAGAGGGAGAAAAATTCCGAAGGGGGCGATCAAGAAAAGTTCACCCAGATGGTGGCGATGGTAGGAGCCACCTATCAGTTCCTGTCGAGCGTTGAGTTCCCTCGAAACCCTCAAGCTCACGAATCTCCCTACTTCGAGTCCTTGCTCGAGGAGACCGCCGAAAGGTACGCACAGATCGACATAGTCAGCGCCGACGCGGCTTACCTGTCCAGGGAAAACTGCGACCTCGTCGAGGAGAAGGGGGGAATGCCCCGCATCTACCCGAGGAAGGGGACCACTCTGAAGAGAAAGGGATCCTGGGCTTGGACCGAGATGTTGCTCGACTTCATGGATGATCCTCATAAGTGGCTCAGGGAGTACCACATCAGGTCGAACGCCGAATCCGGTTTCTCCGCGTTCAAGAGGAACTTCTTAGCCCCGCTCAGGAAGTGTATCGGTCGCAGGAGGAAGACGGAAGCCTTCGCCAGAGCCTGCTACATGCGGCGCCGCGAAGGATTGACGGCGTCCTGGATGGCAGGTTAACTTTTTTGTCCCAAGCCCACGGAAATCGGAAAACTTTTAAGTTCGAAAAAAAAAGCAAATGGATTCGAGCAAAAGGGGGAGGTGAAAAAATTAATAAGTTTGCCAAAATGGGGGGACTAGTCCTACCGCTTCTACTGCTCATGACTGCTCTTTCAGTCCCTGTAGCCTTTGCCGACTCCGACTGTTCCTATTGTCCTCAGGAGGAAAAGGACCGTCGTTCGCGATCGAAAGTACCTCGACGTTCTAGGGCTAATCTCTCGTTCTTCGAAAAGCATCTCCAACTGAGAAACGGAGAACTGTTCATCTCGGCATCTCGAACTGCGGCTCTCAGAAAGGGAATTTCCGACGGAGTGTTTTCAAAATTTTAGCAGGCTGTCAAAGAGATGAATGAGATGAAGGAAGAAGGACTCCTTACCTTCGAGAAGGAGAAAGGCATGGTTATGATCAATTCCACGGACAAGCTGGAGAAGAAGGTTGATTCAATGTTTGCGGAGGAAGGGCCTTCTATAGCCGCTACTTCTTCGTGCGGAGGAGTGACTAAAGTGGAAAGAGTAAACCACTGGTGGGGCTGGTCTAACCAAGTCTGGTTGAATTCTTGCGATGCTTCCCGTATGGCCACTGCATTAGGTGGAGCGTCAGCGCCCGAGGGTATTATCGGTGCTATTTTGGGTGGAGGTGTGCCTGCTATAGTGATAACAGTTTTTTCTGTTTACGCGGGATACCTTGCCTGGCAAATTCCCCTCCATAATAATGGAACTGGCGTAGTAATAAGTTTCGATAGTACTTGGGTTGTTCCTAACCCGGTGCCCAATGTCTATTCCCAGTGAGGAGAATAGAGATTTCGGAATACTTTTTTTCCCTTTTTATTATTTTAATCTCCTATCTCGTAATTGTAAAAATTAGTTAAATCAGAAAAATAGAGGGAGGTGATAACCATGGAAAGAGGAGTAGAAGAAAATACCATTAGTTGTATAGTATTTGCCTTTGCTGCCTTCGTTTTCGGTTATATGCTCTTTGTAGATGGTGTCAACCTTTTCACTAATGTGGAGGCACGGAACAGTTTCTTGTTTGCCCTTTTCGGATACAGCGCTATTCACCGTGGTATTCGGGCTTACAGAAAGAATAAAGAAATTTCTGCCGATTAAAATGGAGTCAGTACTTGAGAAAAAATATTAGGAGAACGGATAGCAAAGGGGATAAAATTATGAAAGATGAAATAAAAGGCGATGTTATCAACGATGTTGTCTTGGCTATAGTAATGGCCGTCCTCGCCCTTTCTTGGATTTACTTTCTCTCGACCGGATATAATGTCAATTTCCTAGAGTATGAGACGATTAGTTGTATACTGATTGGAGCAAATATAACGGCGAGCATTTTCTCCGCACACCGGGCATATAAGAGGAGTCAGGAGAATCTTTGCGACTGAGAGAGGTTGGATGATTCATTACCTTGAGATTGCTGCCATTTCGAAGGCCAATGCCAAAATTCGGTGAGAGACCAAGAGGAACGACAATGATAATATTCGGCAACTCGCGTAAACCTCGAATATTTTTCAAACCGGCTTGATTAAAAAATCGATTTCAGTGCAATTAATAATGGAATAATAATTTGCTGCAAAAGGTAAAGCAGCTTGCTTGATTTTGTAATTGAGTTAGGCCTCTCCCCTGAGATAATCTCTAACCATTTTCAGTGCACAGAACTCGGAACACATGCTGCACGTTTCAGGGTCTATTTCCGCGGGCCTTTCTGCCTTCAGCTCTCTGGCTTTCTCACTATCGACTGCGAGTTCGAATTGCTTCTCCCAGTCAAAATCTCTTCTTGCCTTGGAGATTTCTTCATCCATTTCCGTGTCTATACCTTCGGCGACGTCAGCTGCATGAGCCGCTATTTTGGACGCTATTACACCCCGCTTCACGTCATTCAATGAGGGGAGACACAGGTGTTCGGATGGTGTCACGTAGCATAGAAAGTCGGCTCCTTTCCAAGCTGCGAGGGCCCCTCCGATAGCTCCAACTATGTGATCGTATCCGGGGGCAATATCCGTTACGATTGGTCCTAAAACGTAGAAGGGCGCATTGTCGCAAGCAATTTTCTGAAGCTTCACGTTTGTCTCTATATGATCTAAGGGTAGATGTCCAGGACCTTCTACCATAGCCTGAATGTTTTTCTCTCTAGAGCGTTCGACCAGCTCGCCTAGTGTAAATAATTCCTGGAACTGGACTTGATCCGAAGCATCGGCTATGCAACCGGGCCGCATCCCGTCCCCCAGGCTCAGCGTTAGATCGAATTCCTGGGCTAACTCGAGGAGGTAGTCAAACTCGCTGTAGAGCGGGTTTTCTTCTTCGTTGTGGATCATCCAGGCGGCCAAGAATGAGCCCCCTCTACTTACAAATTCCATCAACCGGCCTTTCTCACGCAGAGTCTCGACTGTATCCCGCTTAACACCGCTGTGGACGGTTACAAAATCGACGCCGTCTTCGGCGTGTTTCCTAATGGCGTTGAAGATATCATCGGAGCTCATCTCGATTACGCTTTCGCTGGCAACGCTTATTCCGGCCTCATATATTGGGACTGTTCCTATGGGAACATCTACAGATGATATTATTTCTTGCCGGACTTCATCCAAATTTCCCCCAATGCTCAAATCCATGACCGTGTCAGCACCATATTCCACCGCAATCTCTGCCTTTTCGACTTCTTTCTTAGCATTGGAGTAATCGGGTGAAGTTCCGACATTTGCGTTAATTTTCGTCCGAAGTCCTTTCCCAATCCCGATGGGTTCGATTTCATCCCTTTTCGAGTTTTTAGGAATGACGATTTCTCCAGCAGCCACCCTTTTGACTATATCTTCTGGGGATTCGTCTTCCTCCCGAGATATTTTTTTCATTTCCTCCGTGGCTTCCCCTCGTTTAGCTTCCTTTAGTTGCATCTTATATCCTCAAGTGTGGTTTAGCGTGCAAGTTAAATAACTATGAGGCAAAGCCAAAAATGGTAATTATGCCCCCAATTGCTCTGATAACTGATTTTGGAGAGGAGGATTTCTATGTGGGAGCAATGAGAGGAGCGATACTTTCCATCAATCCCGAGGCTAATATCGTCGATATAACACACTACATTCCAAAACATGATGTCCGAACTGCTTCTTTTATCATCGCAAATGCCGCCGAGACTTTTCCGGAGGGCTCGATTTTTATAGCCGTCATTGATCCGGGTGTCGGCACGAAGAGGCGTTGCATTTCTCTCAGAACCGAAAATGGTCTTTATTTTGTCGGGCCCGACAACGGGGTCTTCACTTTGCCCGCCGAGGAATTCGGCGTCGACGAGATTAGGGAAGTATCCAATAGAGAGTTGATGAGGGCCGATGTTTCCTCTACTTTCCACGGCCGAGATATAATGGCTCCGGTTGGAGCTCATTTAAGCATTGGAACCGGGTTTTCGAGAGTAGGACCGGGAATTGAGGACATGAAACTTTTGGAGATTGAAGGACCCAGGCTGTCAGGCGGAGAGATTCAGGGCGAGATTTTGAGGATAGATGATTTTGGGAATTTAGTAACCAATGTGAAAGAGGATCTCATCAAAGAATTGGGGAGACCCGGAACCACTTTTATAATTCAAATAGAAGGAGAGGAATTAGAGGTCCCTTTCGTGAAAACTTTCGGAGAGGTGCCGAAGGGCGAAGAACTTTGCTACCTAGGAAGTGCTAACTTATTAGAAATCGCAAAGAATCAAGGAAATTTGGCACACGATTTGAATCTTGAGAAAGAGGATGAGTTAAATATGAGGATTACCCGTTAAAAATGGTTTGAAATTAAAAAGAATGGGTGAGAATCTTGGTGGAAAGAGGAATTCTAATAGGTAGATTCCAGCCGATTCATAAAGGGCATTTAGAGATAATTAGAAAAATTTTGGAGGAACTAGATGAGCTAATCATAGGACTGGGTAGTGCACAGTTAAGCCATAAGATAGATGACCCCTTCACGGCTGGCGAACGTATTCTAATGATAAATAGGGCACTCGACGAGTCAGAAATCGAATATCCTAGAATTCATCTTATCCCGATTCCTGATGTGAATAATAACGCTCTCTGGGTTTCCAACGTTCTCTCTTTCTCACCTCCATTTTCCATCGTATACTCCGGAAATCCGCTGGTAAAGCGTCTATTTAAGGAAAGGGATTTTGAAGTTAAGGCTCCTCCGATGTATAATCGTGAGGATTTCCGGGGAACTGAGATCAGGAGAAGAATGTTGGAAGATGAAGAATGGAAGCATCTTGTACCAGATGGTGTGGCCAAAATAATCGAGGAAATAAATGGGGTCGATAGATTGAAGGACCTGTCGAAGACGGATTTCCTACAGAAATGATTCTCTAGGAATCTAAACCTTCATATAGGTATTTTTCAAGATCGACTTTCCCTGATTTTATTTCGACTCCTTCGCTTCTAAGTAGCTCCTTTTTCTTCTCCCTACCTCGAGCATATTCTCCGATATCACCGCTGGATTTAACCACTCTATGGCAGGGAATTTTGACGGGCTTAGGATTACTCGCCAAAGCATTTCCAACTGCGCGATAAGCCTTCGGATTCCCCGTGGCTTCGGCAATCTTTTTGTAGGTAGTAACCTTGCCTTCGGGGATTTCGGAGACTAATTCTAGAACTTCTTCTTGGAAGGGCATACTAATTCAAAGTTATGCTGAAATATCAAATAACTATTGGATGCTACCTAATCTGAAAGATTCCAATATACCAAATAAGAATAAACTCCAATAGTAGTCTTCGAGGGATAGAATGCTGGAGATTGATGGTTCTATGGGAGAGGGAGGTGGCTCGGTCCTTAGACTATCCTTGGCTTTGGCCTCCGTGAAGAAAGAGCCGATAAGGATTTTCAACATTCGTGCCAATAGATCGAAACCCGGGTTGGCTAATCAACATTTGAGTGCGCTTGAGGCCCTAGCCGAACTCACCAATGCTGAGGTGGAGGGTGCAGAAATAGAGTCGGAAGAGGTAGTCTTTCGGCCAGATGAACCCGAGGGGGGAAGGATTGAGGTGGATATAGGCACGGCCGGCAGCACGACTCTGATATTGCAAGCCATGATGATTCCGGCAGCCTTTGCAAAAAAGCCGTTGGAACTAGAGGTTAAAGGGGGCACGGACAATCCTTTCGCACCTCCCATTGATTATCTCAAAAATGTAACCCTACCGATGCTTCGTAAGATGGGATATCAGGGAAAAGTTGAGTGCGTGAGGCGAGGGCATTATCCCAAGGGAGGAGGTAAAATCAGCGCCGAGATCCGACCCGTAGAAGCCCTCCACCCGATTACCTTGACAAATTTTGGTGAAGTAGATACTATTTCGGGTAGGTCTCACTGTGTGAAGCTTCCTGACCATATAGCCAAGCGACAAGCCAACTCAGCCGAGGAGAGACTGAAGGAGGCAGGTTACGATTCCGATATAAAAACGGAATACTACGAGAAGTCCGAGGACCCCCACCTTAGTCCGGGAACGGGAATAGTGCTCTGGGCTAAATCCGATGAAGGGAGTATTTTGGGTTCCAACGCCTTGGGAGAAAAGGGAAAGCCGGCCGAAAAAGTTGGAAAGGAAGCTGCGGATGAATTAATAAAACAGATAAGAACTGGTAAAGCGGTAGATCTCCACATGAGCGATCAGATTCTGCCGTACATGGCATTGGCCCCAGGGAAATCCGAAATAACGAGCACCGAACTGACGAGCCACACTTTGACAAATCTGAGCTTGTTGGAGAAGATATTGGCCATCGATTTTGATATAACCGGCGATGAAGGAGAACCCGGAAGAATACGAGTTGAAGGTTCTCCAATTTCTTAGTAATTTTCTCTTTTCGTACTTCGTAATAATTTCCCCCCGTTTTTTTCTTTTTAAATGAATATCTGCTCAAGAACAGTTAGGGGATGAATAAAACCATATTTGCAGTAATTATCGTAGCAATCGTGTGGCATCTCGGGTTAATAGGTATTAGGATATATCTGAAATATAGTCGAAAAAGAGACCCTTTTAAGAGAGTTTTACGTCTGGTAGAGCTTGATTTGTTGGAAAGTTTGAGAGAGATGGTAATAGAAATTCTTGAAGAAGATTCGGTAGAAGTTCCCTCCCACATACAGTTAGAAGAGATTGAGGAATGGTTGAAGAAAGTGAGGAAACATGACGAATAATCCTTTGGACAAATCTTTTGACCTTATTGAAGAGCTGTTGGAACTTGACCCCGGGAATGTTAAGAAAGGAAGTAAGCTCGGAGAGGAACTGGTTGAATCCACTAGAAAAATCAAGACCTCTATTTCCGAACAAAAAACAGAGGAAGATTTACGCGAAATTCTTTCCAGCCTCCGGAATTGTTGCTCAAGATTATCTAGAGATGTTTTGAATATTGAGGAAAAATCCCTGAACAGCGATTGGGAAAGATTTGCAAAACAAGATTTTTCGAGATTGAAAGATGTGGTCCTATCTCTGAAGGAGTTTCTTGTGAGTAATGAGAGCGCCATCCGTAAGGAATTTTACGAAGCGAAGTACGGGATGGACGTAAGAGAACTGATTCTTGAGATAACTGGAGAGGAGAATGTAGATAATGTGACTCAAGCTCGACTTTCCAGTTTGGTCGATGATATGGAGGAGGATAAACTTCAGGCAAAGGTGGAAAAACACGAGGAGAGACTACAGAGAATTTATAAATGGCTTCTGATGCTGAGGGAGGTCAAGAATGTCGGAAATTGAAGAAAATGATAAAGACATTCTATCTTCCCATGCCAAGTGGATTAGGGAACTTCAAGAGTCCCTCAAGGTTCTAAAGCAAGATGTCTCCTTGCTTGAGGATAGGGTTTCGGCCTTTGAAAATGAGATAGCCGAAATGTCGAAGGTTCACAGAAAATTGATGAATAAAGTTGACGATCTGTCCGCCGAAATAGATAGGAAATCCGCTGAATCCGAGTAGAAATCTGAGGTCGATGGACATGTCTCAAGAGTTTTCAAAAGCGAATGAAAGAATTTTGAAGCTTGATTGTGAGAATTGTAGCGAAAATCCTTCGATAGCCCGTACTCCAGCCTGCATGAATGAGATATTTGAACACTTAAAGGAACAGTCGGGAACGAACAAGATTCTATTAAATGGGAGATACGTTCAGGAATATAAGGATAGAGATTTAACCATTTTAAAGGAATTTGCTAGGGTCCTCCAGGACTCTAGGTATCAAGTCCTCAAATTTTTGACCGTCGAAGATTGTGGCGATTGTGAAGAGGAACGTAAAATTAGAATTGAGGACATATGGCATAAGCTTCAGAAACACCCACTCGAGGGTGTAGCACTCCTCAAACAGTTAGTGGAGGAATTTGAGGATAAGTCGAAATATGGATCCACGGAATGTAAAGAATGTAGAAAGAATTTCCTGGAAGAGGGTGTGAGACCTGCTCTAGATATGATTTTAAACACTAGCCTCTGTAGTGAAGTCAACATAGATGGAAAGGGAAGGGAAAAATACGAGAGTCTTTTTAGGCCAGTTACCCGTCCCAGCTTCCTTCGATCCAAACTCAAACTTGACCCCCCTGAAGAAGCCGAGTTGACCGATGCGTACGATTTGAGTAAGAACAAAATAAGGATATATTATTCCCCTGAGAGATTGGAATATATCTATTTTATCATACCCCCGGAATATAGATTACCTCCGAAACATGTTGAGATTTTACAGAAGGTCAGAGGCAAGCTTTTAGAAAAACAGGGCAGCTTGAATCCAGAAATTGCAAAGGAGGAAGTCGAGAGGCGAAGCCGGAAGTTGATAATGGACATCGCTCTGGAGAACGATATAGATTTATCTCGGGAAACTGTCAAGGAGCTCTCTAGGTCGATATCAAAGTTTACCGCAGGTTTCGGGATTGTCGAAACTCTGCTGGAGGATCCCAAGATACAGGACATCTATATTGATGCTCCGGTGGGAGAAAATCCTATATACGTTTATCATCAGGATTTCGAGGAATGCTTAACAAACATTTTCTTTACTTCCGAAAGCGCGAAAATTTTGACCTCAAAATTCAGGGCCCTGAGCGGAAGACCGTTCTCGGAGGCGAACCCTACACTCGATTTGAATTTGGAAAATGTTAGAGTGGCCGCGATACAGAACCCACTCAGTCCGGAAGGCGTAGCCTTCGCCATCCGGAGGCATAAATCGACCCCCTGGACGCTTCCCCAATTTATCGATAGAGGATTCTTGACCCCGAAGGCTGCTGGACTCCTGAGCTTACTGGTGGATTCTCAAGCCTCGATACTGATTACGGGAAGCCGCGGAGCCGGCAAGACATCCCTTCTCGGAGCCCTCATCCTCGAGCTTCTACCCAAGTATCGCATCCTCTGTTTGGAGGATACCGCCGAACTACCTATAGAAGATTTTCGCTCACTCGGGTACAAGGCCCAGAGACTCCAAGTTCGGCCTTCAAATTCGGCCTCCGGATTGGAGATGACCACCGAAGAGGCCCTGCGTTCTGCATTAAGGCTCGGCGAATCAGTTCTTATCATGGGCGAGGTTCGAGGTCCAGAAACGGAATCTCTCTATGAAGCTATGAGGGTCGGGGCGGCCGGAAATTCAGTAATGGGAACTATCCACGGTTCTTCTACGAAGGATGTCTTTGAGAGGGTAGTATACGATCTGGGTATCCCTCCGAGCTCGTTCAAAGCCACGGATGTTATCGCCGTTGCTTCGCCCATCAGGAAGACGGGGAGCGTAAACAGAATTCGGAGGCTTACTCAGGTGACCGAGGTGGGAGAATCTTGGAAAGAGGACCCACTCGCGGAAGATGGTTTCACGGACCTCTTGGCCTATGATTCCGATGAGGACGAATTGAGGACGACTCCTGCTCTGGAGAATGGGGAATCGACCATCCTCGAGTCAATATCGCGAAAATGGTCCATGGATATTCAGGAAGTCCAAAAGAATTTCGAGGTTAGGTCCAGGATTCATGGAACCGTGGCGGAGAAAGCCTCTCAAGGGAGACCGGAATTGCTGGAGGCTGAAAAAGTCGTCGATTCAAACCTTGCGTTTCATAGATTTTTGGAGGAGGAACTTCGGACTCAAGAAGTCGATTATGATAAGGTATTTACTCGCTGGAAAGAGTGGTTTTCCAGGTCATGTTTATGAGTTTTAAAGGAATATATGAGAAGCTTTGTGAATTAGCCGGGAAATCGGAGGGTTTAAAAGACATCCATGAACCCCCTGAGGAACTCAAAAGGAATTTGGAATTTTCAGGGATTGATGCCAAACCGGACGAGGTGGTGGCTCTCTCCCTTTCGGGATTAATTTTCGGCGCGCTGGCTGCTGCGGTTTTTTTATTCTTATCATTTCTTTTCGACTTTCCCTTACTCCCTTCACTTCTCGTCCTCCCCCTTCCGGCGATTCTGTTTTTTTCTATAGGATGGTATCCGAGTTGGAAAGTCGAGACAGAGAGGGCGGAAGGATGGGGGAATACACTCCGTTTCATCAGTTATCTTGTGGCCGCTCTCAAGATAAATCCGAATCTGGAGCAAGCTGCCAATTTTACAGTAGGGGCCCAGGGAAAGTCTCTAATCGAGAACTTTAGAGATGAGCTGTGGAAAACCTGCATGGGTATACACAATAATGTGGGAGAGGCTTTGACGAAATTTTCCCTACGTTGGGAAGACAAAAGCGAGGAACTTAAGCGTTCAATCGATTTAATAAAAAGTTCTTTTTCCGAGAGAAAAGAGTCTACCCGGAAGAGAATGCTCGATAGATCGTTGGATACAACCTTTGAGGGGATAAGGCGCAGAATGGAGGAGTATTCCGATGAAATACAGTTACCTACCATTGTAATCTATGGGATAGGTGTTCTATTGCCCTTGATTTTGATAGCGGTATTGCCGGTGCTGTCTTCGTCCGGAATCAGAATGGGCGCGGTGAAACTCACCATTATATATTGTTTTGCGCTACCTCTGGGAGTATATCTTCTCAAGAAACAGGTTTTATCGAAGAGGCCAACTGTTTTCGTCGCGCCGGATATACCGCCACGGGATGATAAAATGAAGGCAATGTTTATATCGGCAGCGTTTGCTACACTTCCAGGTCCTCTGGCTTTTCTACTAGGCCTCGGAGGTAGTTTGTTGGTTTTAGTTGTTCTTTGGAGTTTGTCTTCGTCCGCAGCCGTTTTCTGTTATCTCAGTTCTAAGGAGACATATCGAGTTCGGAAAAGGAATAGTAGGTTGGAGGAGGAATTCACTGACACCATGGCTCAGTTGGGAAACCAGTTGAAGAGTAATCGCCCTGCCGAGAATGCTTTTCGGAGGACCGCGGAGATTACAAGGGGCAGCGAGATGTCGGAAATTTTTGAGAGGACTTCGGCCAATCTCAGAGTGGGTGGCATGGATATTTCCTCGGCATTATTCGATCCCAAAGAGGGATCTCTGAAAGAGGTTCATTCAATTCAAATAAGGCATACCTTCAGGTTCTTGACCGACTTGTTAAGCAGAAGCGTTGAGGCGGCGGGAAGGGCTATCATCAATGTGGTCGATCAATTAAAGGAATTGAATGACGTTGAGAATCAGATTCGACGTGACCTTAGAGAGATTACCAATTCAATGAAGTCAGTTAGCCTGTTTTTTGCCCCCTTCGTGGCCTCGGTAACTGTTCAGCTCCAGAGGGTATTATCGGAAAAGACCGGAAGCATGCCGTTTTTTGGAGGAGGAGTTAATATTTCTACTCCCTCCTTCATGGCAGTTCTCGGCTTTTACATAATCGTCCTTACCATTCTTTTACTTTCATATGCGGTGGAAATTGAGCATGGCGATGACGATTTGGTAAAGAGGATGGAAATAGCTCGAGGGTTACCAATGGCAATGTCGGTCTTTACTCTCGGTTTACTTCTGGGTCAGCAGATATTCTCCATTCTGGTTGGATAATTTACTTCGCCCAACGCAAAAGATTAATTATTTAGAAGGTCGAATTCCTTTTTTGAGCGACCGTAGTCCAGTGGCTTAAGACACCGGCTTGCCATGCCGGTAACGCGGGTTCGACTCCCGCCGGTCGCACCATCTTTCCTATCTTAAAATTTATTGGGAGTCTATGAAGTTCGCATTTTCGCTTTCCCTATATATACCTGTCTAAGGTGGTGTTTCCCGGGGGCGCTGAGTTTGGGACCTTTTCCCTTCGGGGTTTAGAGGAGCTGGAAGATTTATTCCGTATTTCTATCTTTACATTTCCATTCCTGTTTTCCACCTGTAGAATAGTATTTGAAATGGACTCCAGACGAGGGAGTATTTCGCTTTCTTTCCCCGGCTTCTCCATTCCAGTGACCATGAGTAGGCCTTCTTTCCTCTCTCGAAATTTTTCTAATTCTCCCTCGATCGGCTCAAATATCTTTGTGGCTCCTCCTCTGAAATCATCCGTTTCGCTAAATTGAGAGGGAAGCCCTGTAATTATGATAAGATTTGGCTCGAACTCTTCCAGAGCCTTCCACATCCTTTCCAGAATAAGGGATTTCATCTGATGACAGGTGAACGCGCGGGATATGTAAGTGTTTTTTAGGACCTCCTCAGGTCTAACTCCTAAAATTTTTGCAGTCCTCGATATTTGATAGGGATTGAAATAGTTGCTCCCGTCGAGCCAAATCACCGATATATTTTCTTCCAGCTCGGAGTGCAGCTTGGAGGGCAGAATATGAGGTAAATCGAAAGCCGATATTTCACCTTTCTCCAAAACTATCTCTTCAATTTTTGTGTCTATTGGAAGATTATTTAGGAGGTCATAATCAGCTGATAAGTTGAATTTTTTCAAGATACCTTCCTCTGGGGATTAAGTTGTGTGTGGATATCTTTGAAAGATTTACAGGGAGACCCCACTGAAACTTTTCTGACCCGTTGTCCCCGCCGTGTAGCACAGTATTCGGAATTTCTATTTCACGGAATAAAAATTATTGATAAAGAAAAATGAAACCCTTATTGGAGTAATTAAATGGAGCGGCTGGAGAAGCATCTTGGAAAGTTAAAGGATATTGGAGAATTTCCATTCAAATGGCAGCTAGATAGAAATGCTTCCGATTTTTTGAGGGAGATAGGCGTAAGGAGTGGACAAACTATTCTAGACTTCGGCTGTGGTTCTGGTACTTTTACAATCCCCGCCGCGAAACTGGTTGAAGAGGATGGAAAGATTTATGCCATGGATGTGGACGAGAGTGCTTTGCATGAACTGCGAAATAAGGTCAATCAGGAAGGATTAGGGAATATAGAGGTAATAGAGACATCTCGTGGTGGAAAAATCCCTCTAGGTGATGGCGAGCTTGATTTAATTTTACTGGTAGACGTTCTTCACGATGTGGAGAATAGGAAGATTCTATTTGAGCAGGCTCATAAGAAACTAGGTCCGAATGGAGCAATCATTGTATATCCAATGCATATTGGAAAAGAGGAGGTCGGAAAGCTTGCCGAACTGGCCAGTTTTAAGTTGAAGCGTGATTACCAAGACCATATACTCATTTTTGAGAAAAAGTAAGTTGAATAAATTAATATTTTACATCTTTTTTCAAGCCCGTAGGAGAAGGCTAACCGCGTTAAGCATGAATTTCCCTATATTTCAATAGAACTGGTCACTCGTTTGGCATACTTCCTCCGATTCTATCTGCACGGTAACGTGACGAATATCGAATTCCTCTCGCAGTCGTTTTTCTATTTTCTGAATAAGATCGTCCGTGTCGATTTCCTTAGAGGAAGGACATATGTGGCAGGAGAGAACTTTCTCTTCGGAAGATAGCGACCAGACGTGTAGATCGTGAATTGAGGAGATATCCTCAAACCCCAAAATTAGGCTTCTTACTTCCTCATATTCTATGTCGGGAGGAGTCCCCTGCATCACGATGTGTAGCCCCTTTTGTAGCACATCGGAAGCACTCCAGAATATTAGGACAGCTATCAAAATAGAGATAGCAATATCGGCGAAATAAATATTGTATAGGAATATTAGAATACCTCCTACCATAACGCCGACTGATGCCAGGGAGTCAAAGGCCAAATGGAGAAACACTGCCCTTATATTCAGAGACTTCCTTCTACCGCCTCTTAGAAGAAATATGGATGCCAAGTTGCCTGCTAATGCTATGCCTGCGACCCCGATCATCCAAATAGGATCCACGGGGCTTGGGTTCTGAAATCTCTTATAAGCCTCGAATATAATATAAACCCCGATTATGAATAGGATGGAGGCATTTACTAGAGAAGTTATAATCTCGGCGCGTCTATATCCGAAGGTGAGTTCCTTAGTTGATCCCCTCTCCGATATAGAAGCACCGGCATAGCCTAAACTTAGCGATAATACATCCGAAAAGTTATGCCCCGCGTCCGATATGAGCGCCAGACTACCGGTAAAGATTCCGGCTATAGCCTCGGAAATCGTTATAGCTACATTTAGGACTACTGAAAATGCGAGCCTCCTCTTATTTTTGAAGTTATCTTCACCCATTTGAACACTCATAATACTCTTTCTGGGAACTCATAATTCAATTTAAACTTTCTATTTATTTCGCCAAGATTTTTATCGGAAAATTTCACTGAAAAGTTTTTTAAATCCACTCAAATTAAAAGGGAAATCAAGGTGGTTTTTATTTTCCATCTGGAAGAAGAGCAAAAAGGCGTTGACATACTTAGCAGCGGTTCACCTAGAGGCAGTGCTGGTTACTTACCTTTGGACGGGTAAGCTATTCGGTAGTTTAGGCGCAGTAATCACTATTTTAGCGATTTCGTTCCCGACTTACATTCTTGTAGAGAATTTTTTCGAGAATAAAGATAGCGGTGAGACTTAGCTTTTGAACACAGGCAAAATGTCTCGTGCCTGTGTTTCTTAAATTTTTTACGAGCTTCTGTAATGGCGCAACTCAGATTAAAAAGTTTAATTATTCCATTCGAAAGTTAAGGGGAAGGTGAGAAGACTGGAGAAGAATTTAGTTGCTATGGGATTTGTAGGTGGCATGTTGGGGATAATTGGATTATTCTTGCCTTGGGTAACTGGCACTGTAATGGGATCAAAAATATCAATATCTGGATGGAAGCTAACTCGAATGCCGGTGGATTTCAGCATGTCTCCATATGTCATCCTGATCGGTAGTATTCTTCCCTTGGCGGGAGGGATAGGAACGATAGGTCTAGGCTCAAAGCGGCTGGGGTACTTACTTCCCGCAGGAGGCATCATAGTTATAATTGGGTGGATTTGGGCAGCTACTAATATGGGAGATCCTACCACTTTGAATTATGGTTTCTATACATGTATCGTTGGAGCTGTTTTGGCTCTCTTTGGTTCTTTAGGATTGAGAGAATAACGTATGTGAGTTATAGAATTTCGGATAGTTGTATCTCCTTATTATCGATTCAAAAAATATACAGTTAATGTAATTTTGTAATCTATTAAGTTAGGATTTTTAATTTGAAGCAGATGAATTGTTATAAGTGTCTTGAATGAATCAGGTTGGAAATGTTGTTAAGGATTTTCAGGCAGGCGATTTAGGGAAAGTTAGCCTACGGTACCCTTCTATGAAAGATGCGAGAGAGATGAAGGAATACTTGAATTCTATGGTCGAGGAGGGAGTGGAAATTGCCAGTCATGAGAAAGTTAGCAGGGAAGAGGAGATAGATTGGCTTTCGAATCATCTCAAAGAAATAATGAAGGGAAAACAGGTGGGTTTGGTGGTTGATATCGATGGAAACGTTATGGGGCATGTTTTGTTACTAAGAAAAAAGAAACCACGTGTCGGAAAACTCGCTCTAGGTCTTAGAAAAGAGGTAAGGGGGAAGGCATCGGTTCGAAACTGTTGGAATTATTTCTTCAAGAGGCCAAAGAGGAACTCGATGTGGAAATAGTGACCTTAGGGGTTTTCCATACGAACAAGTTGGCACTAAGCCTTTACGAAAAATTTGGTATCGAAGAATTGGAAGATTGAAAGATGGAGTAGAACATTCCGGGGAATACAAGGATCTGATAAGAATGAAAAAGGATTTGTGAATATATAAAAACCTACAGAAAATATGCTGAAATTTTTTCTCAATATTTTCGTGCTGACTGTTACTTTTATGCGATTTTGAGACGTAGATGAAAAATTGAGATAAGAATTATTTTCGAATCCACGACGAGATGCAGTTTAGAATTTCATAAAAAATTGTTTTAGGCTGCTGTAACCATGTTTAAATATGCCGCGTCGGTTTGACAGTATAGATAAGCGAATTATATATCGCTTGACACAAGATGCCCGAGGCATTTCTGCCCCGGAGATTGCCGAGGAGGTTAATGTTTCTCCAGGCACAATCCGAAATCGTATTCAGAAACTGGAAAATGAAGGGATCATCCGTGGATATCATGCGGATATAGATTACGGGAAAATAGGAAAGAAATTGGTAAACCTATTTAAGTGTACTTCTCCCGTCCAAGATAGACACACTATCTCGAAAAAAGCGTTGCAAATACCTGGAGTAGTTAATGTAAGGGAGATGATGTCAGGGGAGGAGGATCTTCATATAAAGGCAATTGGGGAAGACATGGAGGATATTAACAGGATTGCTAGTGATTTGGCTAATCTTGGAGTTGAGGTTAAGGATGAGCATCTGATCCAGCGGGAGTATTTCCATCCTTATCATTTCTTCGGCCCGGAAGGAGGAGAAATAGAGCCTATTATCGACTTCAGAAGCATTTCCGGCGGTGCAGAGGCCGCGGACCTTACGGTTGCGGAGGGAGTTCCGGTGGCCGGAAAGACCGTTCAAGAGATCAATGATTTGGATCTTTTAGGAGAAGATGTTCTGTTGATTTCCATCGAAAGAGGAAATGAGACTATAACTCCTCGTGGTAACTCCTCTATTAAGCCAGGAGATATAGTCACAATTTTTTCATCCTCAGGACTATCTAAAAAGACGTTAGAATCTTTTACGGAAGAAGATGTCGAAGTAGCGAAAAGAACCGAATAGATTAACCCTTAATCTTAAAGAGCTCGTCGGCCAGTCTCTTTATTTTTTCCTTATCTTCCAGCTTCTCAATCAATTTTTCTGGAATATTCTCTGACCCATGATAAGCTCCTGCACTTGCACCTGCCATAGCCCCAATCGTATCCGCATCTCCACCGAGGCTTATGGCGTATACTACGGCACTTTCAAAGCTCTCCGGATGGGAAAGGAAGGAATAAACTGCAGTAGGTACTGAATTGAATGCCTCTACTCCGTTACCGAGTTTATTTATTACTTCTTTTTTGCCCGGATTATTATCCAGAAGATTTCTTATTCCATCCAATTTCTCCTTGTATTCCTTCTCTTCGATGAATCCCCGGAGTTCGTCGAGGAATCCATATCGATCGAGGTCGGAAGACGGATCTCTTCTCGTAGCGAGAGCCACTGATGAGGCTTGGAATATTGCCCCCTCGATGCCGAGTCTATGGGCATGCGTGACACGACTACAATCTCGCACAAAGGATCGCAGATTTTCCAGATCGTCATAACAGAATAGCCCTGCGGGAGCGACTCTCATGGAAGATCCATTCCCGTAAGAGCCCGACCCGCCGAATAAACTTTGAGCTGGTTCTTCCCAATGCTCACCTCTCCCCAATGATTTTATGACCTGTGTGGATCCTGGACCATACCCCCGGGCCGGGTTGAAGTTTTCCACCAATCTTTGTCCAAAATACTCTCCATCGAATCCTTTCTTTTCGGCCAGGGCTTCTGCTAAGCTAATCATCTGCTGCGTGTCGTCGGTATAGCGGAGAAGATCGTGTTTATCGGCTATTTTCCGAATTTTCTCTACATTGACCATTCCATGACTTTCGCGCGATCTCCCCATAGAATCGCCAATTCCGGTACCTAATAGTGCTCCCCTAAATTTCGATTTCAGATTCATGTTTATCCCTCCAATGATACCAATGGGAGGATATCTTCTAAAATAAAATCTATAAACTCTTGCGTTTCAAGTTTGCTGAAGAGGACTATGACGGAATTTCTTGTGGCCCCAACCACTATTCCCCTCTCCTCTATTTCAAATACGGCGTACCAGATATTTCCATGGTCCAGATATTCCTGATAGAGGGAGCTATCTGCTAGAGAGGATCCATATAGGGCCAATTTCCCTACGTCCGGGATATCGACATTGTCGAAGTAGATTACCTTCGTAGCTCTCGGGTTGCTCTCGTGGAGCTCCTTTAGCGTTTCCTCGGCTATTTTAGCCTCCACGATTTGTCCAGTCGATAGGAAGAGGGCTTCACTGATGTTATTAGCGATTCTGTTCGCCTTCGGTTTTTCTGCTAATATAATTAGAAAAATTTCTCCTTTCCTTTCTTGGAAGGCTAGATGCGTTTCCTTGGTTTTAGGGACCTCTATTTCCCCGTCTCTATGGTAAATCGATACGAGGGTATCTGTGGTATAAAGTCCATATAGAGTACCCTCCCGGTTTTCTAGATCGGTTACTTCGGTGATTAGTTTCCCCTCGTGGTCCCTACTCTGGTAGGGTTCCTCTTCTCGATAATCCTTCAATTTCTGAGCTACGAAGCCGAGGTCGGTGTCCTCGGCTATTCGAAATATTTTTGCTGGCCTGACCATATTTTGACCCTCGGTGTATCTTGAATCTGATTTTAATCAAGTAAAGACTTTTGTTAGTGAACTACCCCCACCTACCTCGTTTCGCTCGTTAGGAGGGAGCTTCCAAGGACTTTTTCTAGGCGATCTATTTTGTGCTTTTTGCTATACGCCTTGGTTATGGGCCTGTTCACGGAGGCCCCGTTCCTTACCATGTAGGCGAGGAACCTCTGTAAGATGTTTTTGGCTCCATTCAGGTCAGCGTTATAGTCCTCGAGACCACAAGTGTTACAGGTGAACTTTCCCTGAGTCGGTCTCGTAGTATTCTCACTTCCACACTTATGACAAGTTTTAGAAGTGTCACTCTCGTTCACCTTTACTACCCGTAGTCCTTTCTCCTCGGCCTTGTATTCAATCATTCGAGTAAGTTTCCAGTAAGGCATAGAGTTCGCTATTCGGTTCATTCGCTTTCCTTTCCCCGTATCTCCGTTTCCCATTCCCCTCAGATTACCGATGATAACCAACGAGTTGTTTTCACCGGCTCTATCAACTATATTCCTCGAAATCTCATGTAGGATATCCTCAACTTTCCGCTTCTCCTTATCGGACATCTCTAAAACTTTCTTAACCGGACCCTTCTCCTGCAGTCTCTTTCGGAGCCAAGCGTAGTGCCTTCTAATCCCCCGAACCTTTCTCCCGCGGAATTTTGGATTCCCGTTATCGGCGGACGACACGGTCGTCGCCATCACCCTTTCACCCAAATCCACGGAGAGAACACTCTCGGGAGTTTGAGACGATACCTCGAAGGAGACGGACATATGAAGCTCAAAACCGTATCCCTTCCGGACGATCTTGGAATCGCGAACGTTCATATCCTCACTAATTTCTTGATGGGGCTTGATAGGAACCCAAATGCCACCCTAAACATTGGAAATAGGAATCTCAGCCCAATAATCGAACTCTTTAGTGTTTTCCGCCTTCTCTACCTTGAAAGTGTCATTCCGCAAAAATAAAGGATATTCCTCGTTCTGAACCTTCTCCACATACCTATCCATCGCTTGTTTTGTTGCGGAATACAAATCCTCCGTCTCTCCACGGATATATCCCTGAGCGTTAGAGTATTCCTTGACAAGCAAACCCTCCTTCCTCACAGTAGGGTCCAAAATTCTACATACGATCGTTTTTTCAACCATCATCCTCAACCACCCTCTCCAACCTCACCACACTTCGTATCACCCCTCATTACTTTAGACGCTTACCGGGAGAGGTGAGTAAAAGTAATGCCGATTCATCACCCACCTAATCAAAGATTAGGAAGGAGACTTCTCGGCATTAAAGTTAATTACGAAGGAACTTTTTCAGAGTTGGTGAGATTGCTCGGCAGGTTTGGTAGATTCTATATAAGAATTTTACAAAGTTAAATTGAGCTTTAGATAAAAATGAAGGTACAATTAGGGCCCCAAGATATATTGTTCCCTGTCCCTGCAGCTTTGATAGTTTGTGGAGAAGAAAAGGAACACAATATTATCACTGTTGCGTGGATTGGAATCATGGGTTCATCTCCACCAGTAATTGGAATTTCGCTAAAAAATACACGATATTCATTAAGCTTAATACGGGCTTCCCGCGAACTGACAGTAAATATCCCCTCAGCTTCTTTATATAGAGAAACTGATTTCTGTGGACTTGTTTCCGGTAGATCAACTGATAAATTCGAAAAGACGGGGTTTACGAAGTTAGAGAGTTCTAAGATTGAAATTCCGATAATAGAAGAATGCCCGTATAATATGGAATGTAAGGTTTTGAAGGAAGTTGAGGTAGGAGATTGGGTAATACTGGTAAGTGAAATTGTTGAGTCTCATATCGATAAAGATAAAATTGAAACTTCTAAGGAAGATGAAATGGACCCCAGTAAAATTGACATTGGTAAAGTAGACCCTTTAGTATATTGTGCCACAGTCAGAGAATATTGGAAACTGAGAAATAAGGTAGGAAAAGGATTTGAGTCGGGTAAGGACATAAAGGAATAGTTTAGAGCTGGTGGACTTCCCTACTCGGAAAAATCAAACCCTAGTAAGCATTTCTGCCCTCAGACAACTCGTACCGGTTTTAAAAAATTGTATAACAGAAGCATAAATGAATCAAATTCAAAAAGTGATAGAAAAATGCCGGATGAAGAAAGACCAAAGTCACATATCAAGGAGATAATCCTGGAAAACTTCATGAGCTACGAATATGCCAGGATCCCCCTAGAGCCGGGGTTGAACCTCATAAGCGGACCCAATGGAGCCGGGAAGTCCTCCATTCTGCTCGCTCTTTCAGTAGCTCTCGGCCAGTCTCATACCGAAAGATCGAGGAAACTGAGTGACCTCATCAGACGCGGCGAAGAAATGGCTAGGGTCAGTGTAGTGTTTGATAATTCTCCGAATAATGGAAGAAGGCCGATACCTGATTCCGACACTGACTCATTTGTGCTCTCCCGTTACCTTAAAGAGGATGGGACCTACTGGCACGAGGCCAATTATGAGACCGTGACTAAGGAAGAGGTCAAGAGAACCCTCTCCCAACTGTCCATAAATCCAGATAACATGCTCATTGTGATGCATCAGGGAATGATTGACGTTTTTGGTGCTATAGACGCTCAGGAGAGGTTGGAGACCGTAGAGGAGGCGGTTGGATTGAGTGAATATCGCGACCGGATAATTGATGCCAGAGAGAACCTCTCTCATAAACTAAGTGAAGAGGAATCTATCAACACGATGCTAGAGGAGGCTCAGGATACTCTAGATCATTGGGAGGAAGAGTACGAACGGTATCGGAAAAAGCAGGATTTGCTCGATAAGAAGGGAAGGCTAGAAAGGGAATATGCTTGGGCTAAATATTGGAGGCAGAAGGATAGGGTCGATAAGCTCGAGTCTAAAATCAGAAGCAAGGAAAATGAGCTCGAGGAGATTAATAGTGATTTCGAAAGAACGGAGGAAAAGGAAGATGAGGCTAAAACCAAGCTGGGTGAATTGGAGCAGAAGCTGGAGGACCTTCATAGGGATCTCGTTCATCACGAAAAGGATGTAAGCGAAGCTGAAGCTAAGCTCGAGATTCTGGATGAACTGGAAGAGGCCGGAATAACTGAAGATTACGATTTATCCGCGGACGAGGAAAACCTGAGAGATTTGCTCGAGAAGGCGCGGGAAAAGATCGATACGGTTCAAAACTCCTTGGCCGACAAAAGGCGAGGAAGGGATGAAAAACGAGAGAAGTACACCGACCACCGGGTTAGAAAGGCCGTTTTATCTTTTCGTCGGGAACTCTTGGAAGAGGAGATATCCGATCTAAAGCGAGATTTGAGAAAGGAGGAGGAAGAGTTGAAGGAGCTGGAAGTAGAGGCGGAGAGTAAAGGCAGTAAGGTACAGACTGATAGGAATTCTCGTGATATCCTTGAAGATATCCGGGTAACCAATGCTCAACTTTCCAACCTGGAAGACGTTTCTTCAGAAGCCGAGAAAATGTATAAGGATCATAAAGAATTGCTGGAAGAGTTGGAGGAGAAGGCGGAGGAAGCGGAGAAAAACCGGAAGAGGGCACTTGAGGAGCTGGAGATTAGGAAGGAAAAATGGAGAAATGAAATTCAGGATTTGCTGAAGAAGGTGAGGGATACGTATAGACAAATTTTGGAAAGAGTAAACGCGATCGGGGACGTTCGGATGATTAATCCCGAGGATATCGATGAGGCAGGTCTCGAACTGACCGTTGGTTTCCGAGGTGCGGAGCCCCAGACACTGGATGCCTACACTCAAAGCGGCGGCGAAAGGTCGACCTCGATAATGTGTTTCCTGCTCGCACTCCAGCAGCATATTAAATCACCTATCAGAGCACTCGATGAGTTTGAACTTCATATGGATCCGAGGAACCGGCAGATGATGATGAGGGAGTTGTTGGATTTGATGGAAGAAAGCGACAGTCAGTATTTGGTAATAACTCCTGGGAGGCTCGTCGAGGTGGATGAAGTTCCGAATCTGATTGCGGTCCAAAATGCGGCCGGCTCATCGGAAGTGAAGGTGGCGACCTGATGACCAGTAAAAAGAAGAAAAGAGAGTTAATGAAGAGGATAATAGATCTTTCAGAATCAGTACGGGATCGGGAGGCGGACCCTTTTGAGGTCGACGTTTCCGATTTTCTGGATAGATTGTCCGATGTTTTTCCTGAGATCGATGATCCGGAGGAGCTACTTCTGGATATCGAGGCAGTTCAGGGTCTAACCGATATAGTTCTACAACAGGAAGACTGGATAAAGCACAAATCCTCTCTTTTACATTTCGACCCGATGCTTGTAACTTGGAAGGTCCGAGGTCTTACCAAGAAGCAACTGGCCTATGTTTTGGTAGATTCTTGGCATCCTATAGTGGAAATGGAGAGCATATCCAGACCTGGAATCAAAGAAGCGATGGAGTACTGGGAGAATCTCGCTCCACTTTCCGAGCGAGGTGCCGAGCTAGAAACCACCGAGGTATTTCCAGAGGAGGTAAGCCGGGAAGAAATCTCGGAATTCGGTTTTGAGTCCAAGGAGGATTTCGATGAGAGAGTCGAGGAATACTGGGAATATCTCAAGGAAGCTACCGGGGAAGATAATGAAATTTCCTACTGGGATTTCGTAGACTCGGGCACCTTTCGAGAAACTATTAAAAATGCCTGGATAACCAGTTTTCTGGTGAGCTATGGCTACGCCACGGTGGAGATTAATCCTTTAGAAGATGAGATTACCCTCAGAGCTAGGGAGGAAAGAGAGACGCCATCCGAGAAAACGGGGACCTCTATCCCTATATCAATTTCTTATGACGACTGGAAGGAGAGGAGGGAGGAAAATGCCTGAAGATGAAGAAGTTGAGAAAGACGTTGAGGCGGTTCGTGAGAAAGTGGAGAGAGCCGCTCAGCTCATTTTGTTCAAGCGTCATCGGGAACCCGGAGCCAAATCTTGGGAGCTGAAGAAGACTCTCGGCAAAAGATATCCCGAAATTGTGGACATGTTGGACCAGGAGCTACAGAAATTTGGCCTAACTGTCAAGGAGATAGATGAGGGTGAGGACAAGCCCACCAGATATTACGCGACTATGAAAGGCCATCCACGACTATCCGACAGGACCTTTGGATGGAGAATCGATGACATGGCCTGTCTCACAATAATTCTCTCTTATATACAATCCAAACGTGGAAAGGCCCCGACCGACGAAGTTGAAGAACTTCTCAAGGAAAAATTGCCAAAATGGAAGGTCGAGCAGAATATTAATCGTTTTTCAAAGATGGGATATATATCGGAAGATGACGGCATGCTCTATATGGACTGGCGTGCGCGGGCCGAAATTGATCAGAAGGAAATGTTGGAACAGCTGTTGAGTAAGGAAATTGAAGAGGAGGAGGGGCCTGAAAAGTCCCAAGAAGGATAGTTGCTCCGAGTTAGCTTCCCCTATATCGGCTAAAGAGGGATTTCTTTTCCTCGTCTATGACCGCGTCCAAAAATCTATCTGAGATTTCATCGTCCTTCTTTAGAATCCTCTCTGCAGCGGAAGGAGTGATACCCTTACCGGCGAGTGCACCTGCAGCAGCCTTGCCGTGCTTGGAGATAAGGTTGGAGGTCTCCTCTATTCTCTTCCAGGTTCTACCCCCTCTTCCTTTCTTTGATTTGTCTTTAACACGGTCGAGAGTTCTGAGAACTGAACGCTTTTCCTCCTCGAGCATTCCCAATTTTTTGGAACCGCAGTTGGGACAGGTGGGAGGCTTACCTAACTCGTGAACTTCCATTATATCGACCCAATCTTTACACTCGGCACATGCAAATGTACGCCTTTCACTAAGGAGCCTAGCCCTCACCGACCCGAGGATCAAGCGTCTCATCCTTTTGGGAGAGACGGGTTCGAAGGTCAAAGATTTTTCTTCCCAGGCCGGCTCGGAAATCGGGGAAGGATCGGCCAAGACACCTAGGGAAGCCAGCTCTATATCCCCAGATTCGATTTTTTCAAGGACCTCTAGGGCCTTGGGCAAATCCAAATCCTTACGCACGACCTCCTTGAAAGTTTCACTATACACAGGGGTGTCCTTCAGTCCCTCAATTAACTGATCGACTTCGGATGATGTCATTTCCGCCTCGTATTCGAGACTCCCCATCCGTCTAGCGATTTGGACGATTCGCCACTTGAAGAAACGGCTGTCTTCGATCACTTCCTCTAGCTTTTCCCGGAAATCTTTTCCCATCTCACCGGTTAGAATCGCCTCTATCTCGGTCGGCGTCAGTCTCTCGGATTTTATGAGGATTCTGTAGGGGTCGACTGTCACGGCCACGGATTCTCCGAGGTCATCGGCCGCACGCCGGGCTATGAATCGAGCCAAGGTTCTGTTTGCCAGAGTTCCAAAGCAAGCATGAACTACGAGAGTATCTTCCGCCTTCTCTAATACCACCCTCCGGTCCGTGGGCAAACTATAATTTTTTTCCAGATGTTTCTTCACCGGTGAGAGTGATTTTTTCACGGCGTTTTCGTCCAACTCCCAAGTTTTAGAAATGGAGCCCGAAGCTTCTCCGAAGTCCTTCCCTTCTTCCAACAGCTCTGCTAATTCCTCTCTGAGAGCTCCGACCTCCTGGGCCACCGAGTAAGGCACTGGAATTTCCTCTCCTACCCAGGAAGGCACTGCACCGACGGGATCCTCCGCCGGTTTCACATATACCTTATCTCGATAGACCTGCACGATTTTCCAGAGTGAGCCACCCATCACAAACTTTGCTCCCGGTTCACCATATTCGGCCACGAAAGGTTCGTCGAGCACCCCCACCGCCTCATCATTTGTATCATTGATGACTAAGTATTGCTTCATTTCAGGTATCATAGAGAGAGTTCCGAAGTAATAGTCGAAGATTCGGTCTCCCTTACTCGGCCGCATAAAGACTTCCTCGTCGTCGCGTAGCCAGGCGAGTCTTTGGTCCATGTTTTCCAGGAATTTTAGGACCTTTAAAACGTCTTCCTTCTCCAGATTCCGGAATGGATAGGCCCTTCTAGTTATTTCACATACATCCTCCACGTTCCATTCCCGAGCGGTCACCAGCATACCTACCAGCTCGTGCGAGAGGACATCGAGCGGCTTTTCAGGAATTTTAACGGGTTCCAACTCCTTTCTCCCCGACCGATCGACAATTATGGAGGATTCAACCCCGTCCGTCGGGTCCTTAACTATGATTCTTCCCTTTGCCTTTTCCGTTATTCTATGACCACTTCTTCCTATCCGTTGAAGTGCTCTGGCGACCTGTCTCGGGGAGTTGTACTGAATTACGAGATCTACCTTCCCTATATCTATTCCGAGTTCCATCGAAGAAGTGCAGATAACCCCCTTGAGCTTTCCAGTCTTTAGATTCTCCTCCGTCCGCCTCCTGGTATAGGTTGAGAGCGAGCCGTGGTGTATACTGACGGGGAAGTCTATATCCCACATTTTGAACCTACTCGCCAGTACCTCCGACATCGGTCGGGTGTTTGTAAAGATTAGGCTCGTATCGTGCCCTTCGATTAGTTCTCTCATTTTCCTGAGCCGGGCAGCGACTTCCGGGTAGGTGTATATTTCCGATGAGAGGACCTCATCTTCGTCTGTCACTTGGGGGTAGAGCACGTTCATATCGATTTCTCTAGCCATTGAGACATCAACGATTTCACAGTCTCGATTTGTTCCGACTAAAAATTTTGATACTTCCTTCGGAGATCCTACCGTCGCGGAGAGCCCGATGACCTGGAAGTCATCCCCTTTCAATCTCCTCATTCTCTCTATAGAGAGGGAGAGTTGAGCGCCACGTTTGTTTCCGGCCAGTTCATGGACTTCGTCGACGACAACCCACTCGACGTTTGAGGCATGCCGGCTTATCCTCTTCCCGACTAGAAGCAATTGAAATGTCTCTGGGGTAGTAATTAGAACATCAGGAGGGCTTAATGCCTGTTTTCTTCGGTCTCTCTTTGAGGTGTCACCGTGTCTGACGGAAACCTTCAAATCGAGATTCCTACACCACCACTTCAGCCTTTCCAGCATATCTCTGTTCAGGGCCCTCAGTGGAGTGATGTAGATGAGTCTTATTCCCTTTTCTCGAGGGTTGTGCAAAATTTTATTTAGAATGGGCAAGAACGCTGCCTCCGTCTTACCTGTCCCGGCCGGTGCTATGAGAAGGGTATTTTTTCCATCTAAAATGGGAGGAAAACCTTCTTTTTGTGGCAACGTTGGTTCGTCGAAACCTTTCTTCCTCAGCAATTCGACTAAGGGCTTTGCCAATTGGTCGAAGACATTTTCTTCTTCAGTCATTTTTATCACGCGGCTGTTTGGTATCTAGCAGATTTATTGTGATTTTTAGGTCTATCAACTAAATGAATCGAATTAATATTGGAGTGCCCGATTAAACATTCTAGGTAATAAGAAAAACTGGAAATATTAATATTTGAGAGCTCGGATGTTCGGTAAATGATTCAGTTAAATAATCCAATAGTTGCTAATAGAACTCATCCGGTTTTTGATTTTTCACAGGCGATATAGTATGAGGAGGTTTTAGTCTTTTAGAGTCATTGGCTGCCCGCAGCACACTAATTCACCGCCACCTACTTCTTTGACTTCGACTATATTCCCGCAAATTTCACACTCATAAACTTCTCCTTTTTCACTAACACTAACCATTTTTATTCACCTCCACAAGAGGTTCTAATTTTATCTTCGCTTAAGCTAGTTTATAGGCTTTGCACATCTTTCATCTTCGCACTTGAAACTGAACTCGGGAGATAATCAATCCAATTCTTCAGAATATGTTTATGATCTATTCCAAAATTTCTCTGCCGATATTTTAGACTTCCTCTATCATCTATTTCCCTTCGTGCATTCTTCCATCAGGCATTTCACCTGAAATAACAGCATCATATTCTCCCTTTTATGGGATAACTCTTCTTCTGAAGAATTTTCGACGAATAGGTTCCTCAGCTCTCATTTGGTTTCTCTTCAAGGGCCGAATTAGCCAATTTATCTGCGTTTGTATTCTTTTCCCGTTTGACATGTCTATAGGTAACTTTCTCAAATTCGGACTCCAGTTCATCCGCTTTACTATATAAATCCTTTAAATTCTCGGAATTCACATCGTATTGTCCTATCATCTGCCTAACCAAGAGTTGTGAGTCGGAAACAATATTCACTTCATCGACTTCCAACTCTTTGCATACTTCAAGAGCTCGGATTAATGCGGAATATTCCGCTTGGTTGTTAGTCACTTTATCTCCTAGATATTCCGAAATCTCTTCCAATTTTTTTCCGTTTCTATCCTGGATCAGAATTCCTATTCCGGCAGGTCCCGGGTTGCCTCTAGAGGCCCCGTCGATCCGTGCTATAACAGTCTTTCTCATATTTCCATCTCACTCTATCTGGATTTGACCCATAGTTAATTCGAATTAAATTCTTAAGTAGCTATTAGCTTGGAGGGAAATCTAGTATTTTAAAACTGGCTCCTTCATAACGACGTTTAAATAATTGGATATAAAGTTTTACTAGGGAAATTTAAGTTTATTCAGGAGGAAAATCCCGGATCTGATTCCCTGAAAGTGGTGAAACCTGAATTGGAATTTGATATATTTAAAAATCCCGTGGACAAGGAATTACTGTCCAAATCTGAAGACGAGGAGATTGTACCATATTTCGAGGATTATGACGATAAAAGGATGTGGATGAGCTATTGGCATCAGATTAACGAAGTATTGAAAACTGAGGGAAGGGAGATTTTGGTGATAGGCGTGGGGAACAAAACAGTTTCCAATTATTTGAAGACACTTTCCGAGTATCTCGAGCATAGGAATATGGAGGTGACCACTGCCGATATCGATGAAAATTTGAACCCGGATCGGATATGTGATGTTTCCGAGCTGACTGAGACTTTTGATTCAAATTCCTTCGACACGATATTGTGTGCAGAAGTCCTGGAGCATGTTCCTTTTGATAAATTCGGTAAATCGTTGAGGGAACTTAGTGAAGTTACTAGAGATTGGGTTATCTTGTCTCTCCCCTATTCGGGACAGGATTTCCGCCTTTCGTTCGAATTACCCCAATCTCCGAGAAAAGAAATAACTGTGAAATTTCCGAATAGGGTCGAACATCAATATGATGGTTGGCATCGGTGGGAGGTAGGAAAAAAGGGTTATTCCCGGGAAAAGATATCGAATATTATTACAAAGTACTTTGAGATATCGAGAAGTTTTTATCCTCCGGAAAATATGTACAACTTGTTTTACGTTTTGAGGAAGACCCGTAATCGGGAAGATTCTATCTCCAACTAGAAATTTCCAACATGTAGAAGGACCATACATTAAGAGGGCACTCGGAATTGGTGTTTATTAATAACAGGAATTTGCGAAATTGAAAATCAACATAGAATAAAAATTTCGCCTAGAATCTAATAACGGATTTCAAATCCCGAGAATTCTTCCTGATATTCTTCCCAATTAACTTCGACGTCTTCAACCCTAGCCGGTCTAGAACCTTCATGACAAAAATCTATCATTTCTTCTACGTCTTCCCTTTCGCCTTCAAAGACCGCTTCGACTCTCCCATCAGAGAGATTTTTGACCCAGCCTTTGACTCCCCTTTTACGTGCTTCATCCCTCGTAGTTGCCCTGAAAAATACTCCCTGAACTCGTCCGCTGACAAACACGTGCGCACGTTTTTTCAACTTATCACCTTAAAAAGATTTTTTTCACTTGATTTAATTTTTTGCTTTCCCTTACATAATTTTTCAATTCATCTTTTCGATTTCGTATGTAGCTTGATATATGATGAAATAGTAAGAATGGAATAAGCTGTGATATGATGGCAGATTCTGGAATATATACCAAAGGTGAAAAGAGTTTTTCGGAAATCTTTGAGGGATTTAAAGATCGGCTAGGGAAAGAGATCGGCGCAGTCGCGAGTTTTGTAGGCATGGTACGGGAGAAAGGGAAAAAAGGCGGAAAGGTGGAGAAGTTACACTATGAATGCGCTGAAAGTGCTGAAGAAGAGTTAGAAGATATTGCTAAGAAGATTGAGAGGAAAACAGATGAAGTTTCGGAGGCTGCGATTTATCATATTATCGACGATTTAGACCCCGGCGATGAGATTATATATGTTCTTGTTGCTGGAAAGCATAGAGAGGAGGTTTTTGAAGCGTTACCTAAGATAATGGATTGGGTAAAAACTGAGGTCAAAATTTGGAAAAAGGAAATTACTAAGGAAGACGAATACTGGATACACGAGGTAGAAGATTAGTTAGATACTTTTTATCCTCCAGCTACAGGAGGAAATATTGCGACTGTATCTCCGTCCTCTAGCTTAGTTTCCATTCTATTCAGAAACCGAATTTCCCTACCATTGACCATTATATTTACGTTATCCTTCACTTCCCTCGATTCGTAGTCCTTAAATATCTCACTCTTCAGATCTTTATACTCCTCAATTAAATTTCCCAATACGTCATCGACTGTTTCTCCGGAAATAGGTGTTTCCTTTTCACCAGCAACTTCCCTAAAATTTGCGAATAATTTTACTTTGGCAGCCATTGATTATCCCTCTTATGAGATTTTATCGAGGATCTCAATTAAAAAGACCCTGGGAGAAGAAGAGCTATAAAGGACATCAATAAAATAAGAGTCAAAAAGTAAGCGAGGTGGCGAATTTGCCAAGCATCTTTCCCAAGTGTCCCGTGTGTGAGGAAGGCGATTTAGTCCCTTTCTCGTTCCAGGAGGACGTCTTTGAAAAGTGGAAATGTACCAAATGTGAGTATACTCTTCAGAAGAAATAGAGATGTGCCTATTGAAAACTGTATCTATTTAATTAGAACTTTCTTCTTCTATTTTTTTCATTCTAATTAATGGTTTAGCCAGATGTCTTCTTGCCTGAGGAGGGACCTCATAAAATTTTTCTTCCAGCCCTCTTTCGACTTCTACCTCTCTAGTGGATCCAGGAGGAAGTTCGGTACCGCACTTCTCACAATAATATCCTTTATCAACTCCAGCCGACTTCATTCTTTTTTCACATTCTTCACAAACTGGATTGATTTCTTCCTTCATCGGTTCCAATTCCAAAATCCTGATTTTTTCTAGGTTTACGGTAAGTGGATGTTCTTCTTTTTTCTTCACACCACCATATACTCTTAACTTATCACCTACCTCAAGTTCTCTTATCACATCTCTAAATCTTTTAGTCGGCTCAAATGCAGCGCATCGAATTTCTCCAGTATCATCTTCGATGGAGAAGAATACGTGCCCCCCCGGAATGGTTTTGGATCTCCTAGTTACTTCCCCTTCGACTATAACTGACTGGTATGGCTGAATATTCTCCACCTTAGTTTCTTGGAGATGTTCGTCTGTACCCTGGTTTGTCTTATATAGTAGGGTTCTCTCCACAGGTTCTTCCTCCCGAACCATCTCTCGGGCCTCAAAGGCCACCTCGGGAGTTTCGGAACGTATTCCGTATAAGATCGGACAAGGAGTATGCGGAGCTATTTGAATTTCTCCAGTTTCCGAGTCGATATTATCGAAGGTTCCGGGGTAGGTAGCCTCGTTCATCTCCCTGACAGATTGACTATCGATTTTTCTGGGAGTCCCTCTATTCTCTTTGATTCTGTAGGCTATGAGCTCGTAGGTGTAGTCATCCTCGAGCGGATGTCCTATTGCGGCCAAGGCACCTATTACCCCCCGTCCGGCTCTAAATTTGTGTATTTCCGCCCCAATTTCCTCCGCCAATTCTTCGGCCTCTTCAAGTGTAACTACTTCTTGAACTACTTTTTTTGAATAGGATTTCAGTTCTTCCGGAATTTCCTCCCCTCTGTAGAATGCTACTCCCGGTGTAGTTTCCTCGATTTGTAGCTCCGCCAGTTCCTTGGTTGTCTCGACTACTATTTTTTTAACCTGCTGAATCTGTTTCTCCTCCACTTCTACTCTAAATGATACACTACAGTTTCCCCTCGTCTTATGTATCCACATGGGGTTTAGACGGATGAGTTTGGGCTCCCCGACCAGATTCGCACCGATTTCCTCCAATCTGGATATGGCTATAGCCCCCACGTAGGTCGTGCACATTCCTTCTTTGGAATCCGTATCGTCTATTCCGACGTGAAGTATCATTTTCTCCCTCACTTGTATCACTTGGAGGAAAGGCCATTAAATTATTGAGGATAATCATAAACGGTAATTTAGGATGAGCATGATGGAAAATCCATGGAGCACGTTCAGATCGGACGTTTTGGAGTCCCTGAAAAATACATTTGAAGAGCTAGATTGGCCGAAAGAAGGGCTTGCAGATTCCCTTGAGGAGCCCCCAGATCCTTCTTTTGGAGATTTAGCGACCACAATCTGCTTTGAACTTCCGGAGAAACTCAAGGATTCTCCTCAGAATCTGGCCCAAAAACTATCCGAGAGTATCGAACCAGTCGGAATGATTGAGAAAATAGAGCCTGAGGGCGGTTATGTGAACTTTTTCGTGGATATGACTGAACTTACCCCCTCGACGATAAATAAAATAGAGGATTCAATGGAAGATTACGGCCGATTTGAAGCGGATGGAGACAAAATCGTCGTCGAACATACGAGCGTTAACCCAACTAAACCACTCCACGTCGGGCACGGGCGCAATGCTATCATTGGAGATACAATGGGCAGAATACTGGAAGCCTGCGGACATGAGGTGGAGGTTCAAAATTATATCGACGATTTGGGCCTACAGGTGGCTCAGACGTTTGTCGCCTATCAGGATGAAGAGAATCAACCCGAGGAAAAGCACGATCACTTTCTCGGGAAGCTATATGTAGAGTATCACGAAAAAATGGAGTCGGATCCAGCTCTCGAAGAAAAAGCTAGAGAAATGTTATCCCGACTTGAGGAGGGAGGAGAACTGGCTCAGGAAGCAAGGGATATGGCCCTGAGGTGTGTGGAGTCAAATCTCGAGACCACCGATAGGCTTAATATTGATTACGATTTGCTGGTCTGGGAAAGTGACATTTCCAGGACAGGCATGTTGGAGGAGACACTTTCCAGGTTGAAAGAAACCCCCTATCTGGTAGATGGGGAAGGAAAACACGAAGGTGCTCAGGTTTTACGCCTGGAGGACTTCGGGTTGGAGGACAAGGTTATGATCAGGTCCGACGGCACGGCGGTTTACACGGCCCGCGACCTTGCATATCAACTTTGGAAGTTCGGTGAAATTGATGCAGACCTGTATTTTGATTTACATTCGGAAAGACCTTCAGGTGTGAAGACGTATACTACGGTCCCCGACGGCGAGCCTAACGGAGAATTTTCCTCTGCCGACCAAGTGATAAACGTGATTGGGGTGGAACAGAGATATCCTCAGAAAGTTGTCTTTTCCGCGCTCAAAGCCCTTGGTCTGGAGGAGGAATATGAGAATTCCCATCACATGGCCTATGAACACGTTAGACTCCCTTCCAAGAAGTTTAGAGGAAGGGAGGGAACTTGGATTGGGTATTCGGTGGACAGAGTCCTGGATGAGGCCGTTTCACGGGCCAAGGAGGAAGTTGAAAAAAGAAATCCCGATGCCAGCGATAATTTCCTGAACGAGGCCGCAGAGGCGGTAGGAGTAGGGGCCTTTCGGTATTCCCTCGTTAGCACCTCTCCAGAGAAGGAAGTCGTTTTCAAGTGGGAGGAGGCTCTGAATTTCGAGAGGAATAGCGGCCCTGCCATTCAATATTCTCATGCCCGAGCTAGCAGTATTCTCAGGAAGGCCGATGAAGAGCCCGAGGACCTCGGTCTATCGTGGTTCGAGGTCGATGAAGCGGAAAAATTGATAAAGAAACTCGCCAAATTCCCCGAGACAGTTAAGGATGCTGGCGAAAATAGACAGCCCCACATGGTCGCATCATATGCTTCGGAACTTGCTCTTTTGTTCAACAAGTTTTACGAAAAGGCTCCCGTACTTCATGCCGAGACCGAGGAGTTAAAGTCGGCTCGCTTGAGGCTGGTAAAATGCGTCAAAAGGGTTCTTGCCAATTCCCTTATTCTGCTTGGAATAGAAGCTCCAGAGAGGATGTAGTCAAAATCCGTCTTTAAATTCTCCTTTCCCCAACTGTTCGTACCAGTTTTCTTCCACGGGCTCCTCTTCGTGAAGTTCTTTCCTCCTAGCTTCAAGGAGGTTAGGGGTCTTCCCCATTAATTCCGAGGCAGTGAGTACTTCATGACCTTCCTCCTTTCCGGCCTCTAAGACCGGTTCCAAAAAATCAGTATATTCCGTAGTTCTGAGCAAGTGGTGGTCTATCACGAGCTTCGGCACGTTTCTCGCGAGCTCCTCCATATTATTTTTTGCGTTTTCGAGATTTTCGTCATCTAATTTGAAGCTAATATAAATAGGTGGGCCACCTATAATCAGGAGATCCGGACTCTGAGAGAGGATATAATCAAGGCTTTTCTTATACATCGGCCCTTGGACATCGGGAGCATGGACGAAATTAAAATTGGGCGTTTCTACCGTTAAGATGAGGGAGTATCCTAGCTTCGTTCCTTCCGGGCCATGATAGGCCGGGTCGGAGAACCTGATATTCGTGGAACCTCTTTCCAATTCATGTCCATCGGCCACCCTAATTTCCTCGGCGAAATCGAGATTCTTCTTTCGAAACATGTATCCTCGCTTACGTTGGCTTGTGTTAATGTTCTCGCTGATGTCCTTAGCTAGAATTAGCTTGTCGGTGTATAGTTCTTTGGCCATTTCTGGAGAGCTCCATATGAACTTCCAGTTTTCAAAGTTAGGGACGAAATGGTCAAAGTGATAATGACTGATGGTCAGTATATCCGCGTCCTCGGCGGCGGAAAGGATATTCTCCCTACTCTTAAATAGGGCAGAGTATTCCCTTTCGTGGGGTTCGAGGTTGAAGCGGGGCCCCAGCGCGGATCCGGGGTCGATAACCATTTTCAGATTGCCAGTTTCCAGATATGTGGCCATTCCCCGTACTCCCAGACTCTCAAAAGCGAGCGGGAGAACTCTAATCTCTCCGTTTTTGAAGGTTATCGGGTCCATTTTCTCTCCAAGGACTTTAAACTATAGTAGGTTATAACCTCTATTGATGTCATCAGATTTTCAATATCTGGAGAGGCCGGAGCTGGATAACCCTATAGCGGTGGCCGGTTTGCCTGGAATAGCTCTAATCGGAAAGATGTCCGTTGAGTATCTTATCAAAAAGTTTGAGGCTGAAAAGTTCGCCGAATTGCGATCGGATAAATTTCCCGGATGGGTGGTTCGGGAGGGTGGAAAGGTTAAGGATTTGAGAGTGCATTTTTATCAGGCTGAGCCGGAGGGTTTGGATAGGACCCTTATCCTTGTGACGGCGGATACCCAAGCTTCTTCGTCCGAAGCTCAGTACGAACTTTCCAAGGAAATAGTCAATGTTTTGGCGGATCACGGAGTCGAGACAGTTATTACTATGGCTGCCTTCCTGGAATCGGATGGTAAAGAATCACCCGTCGTCGGTGGCGCAACCGATTCCGAATTGGCGAAAAGAATTGAGGAACATGGGGTTGGGTTATTAACTGGAGGACGGATAGTGGGCATGAACGGTCTATTGGTCAGTTTGAGTGCAGAAAAGGATATGAATGGTTTTTGTCTTCTTGGAACGACCGAAGGGAAGGACAAAGATCCGGATGCTGCCAAGGAAGTTCTAACCATTTTTTCTGAAATTTATGATTTTCCAATCGATCTTTCGGGCTTCGAGGATGAGGTTTCCGAATTACCAAAATTCAAACCTCCCAAGATAAAGATGCCCCAAGTGAGTGGCAGCGAGACTGAAACTAGTAGCTATATAAGATAAACCATTCTATATTTGGGAATTTCTACTCTTTGCCTATATACGGGCAATCTTCGCATTTTTCTTCGTAGTATCTGTATAAGGAGAAAGGAATATCTTCCCTGGATAACATTTCACTAGGGCAAAAGTTACAGATATCTACATTATTCAGCAATTCTTCTGGTGATTTGTCATCATAGCTTTGAACTATTTCCACACCTGCGCTTGCCCCGATTCTATTGGCTCCGGCAGCAATCATCAGAGAAGCATCTCCGAAATTATGGATTCCACCTGCAGCTTTTACCCCCATCTCGTCTCCTACGGCTCTCCTCATTAGATATATATGAGGAATATTCGCTCCGCAGGGCCCGAAGCCGGTTGCATTCTTCACGAAGTCGGCCCCGGCTTCTTCGATTAGTTGGCTTGCTTTCTCTACTTCTTCGTAAGTGAGAAAGCCGGATTCGATTATAACTTTCAAAGTTTTTCCTTGAGCCACTTCTAGAACAGTTTTTATTTCCCCCTTCACCCAATCGTACTTTTTCTCCCTGAAGGCCGCAATATTCATTACCATGTCGATTTCGTTAGTTCCATTCTCTATTGCTTCTTCGGCTTCGGAGGCTTTCGTCTCGGGTGTATTTTGTCCGAGGGGAAAACCAACCACGGTATCCACATCAATACCCTTTCCTTGAAGTTTTTTCGAGCAGAATTCAGTATAATATGGATTTACACAGACCGAGTGGAAACCGTGCGAATTCGCCTCTTCGCAGAGTTCATCTATTATAGTGGTGGTTTTGTAGGGAGAGAGCTCCGTATGGTCGATCATTTTTGCCAGTTCGGCACGCGAAATATCTATATCCTTAATCCGATTCTCGACTTTCTCGAAGGCCTCTACTGTTTTGTTCATATCATTAGATAATTTGAAGATAGGCCCTAAATCTTTTCTTAAAAATTTTGAAGGCAACGAAAGTGATAACTTCTTAGACCTAAACGAATAACTACTTTCTTGAGGAAAATAGTAGCCGAAAGGCCCGTGAGGCTAATGGAAATTGAGAATTTAAATTTAAGTTCTGGGAAAAGGATTGCTATTCTCGGTATAGGCAACGAGCTAAGAGGCGACGACGCTGCTGCAATTGAGGTAATTAAGGGAATTCAGGCAGAGATTGATTCCGAAAACATACTTGCCATCAACGGTGAATCGGTCCCTGAAAAATTCACTTCTAAAATAAAAGACTTCAATCCAGATCAGGTCTTGTTGATAGATACGGTAGATTTCGGCGAGGAAGCTGGATTTGTTTCGAAGGTTGAGCCGGATAGGATACAGAGGGATTTCACATCTACCCATAGGATATCCCTGGACATGCTTATAGAGTATCTGGGAGGCGAAACTGAAGCGGAGATTTTTCTGATAGGTATACAGCCCGCTAGGATAGAGAGAGGTGCGCAAATATCGGAAGAAGTGGAGAAGTCGATAAAAGAATTGACTCGGTTCCTAATGGAAGAGCTGGAATGAAGTCTTCCGGCTTAAAGATATGTTTACTTTGAGACCATTGATTCGTGTCTGTCAAAGGCAGCGAGTTCGTATTCTTGAGATATCTCTATGATATCTCGTGGACAGTTTTCTGCACAGAGTCCGCAGAAAACACAGTGTCCAAGATCTATAACTGGCTTGTCATCTTCATCGGTAGATATTGCAAAAGCAGGGCAGACTCTGGTACAAAGTCCACATCCGACGCAATCTTCCCGGTCAACTACGACGGGTTTACCTCGATTCCGTTCCGGCATTTCTCTCTTTTCGAAAGGATACTTCAGCGTGAATGGCTTGCTGAAGAGGTTTTTCAATACATCCGGTATTATTCTAGGCATATTTTATCACCAAATTGTCACTATTATTAGGTTTATCAGCGCAAATGCGCCCACGTAGATCCAGTAGAAGCTGAGCGCTTGATGAATTCTAACCCTAGCCGTCACGCAACGGATAAGTGTTATCAAAAGGAGTATGGCCAAGGTCTTAATCAGGAAACCCACCACAGCAGGAATTGCTATTCCGCCTATTACTATTGCTGTCGGCCCGCCCAGGAAGAGGGCTGCTATAAACCCGGCAACTGCCAGTATTTCAATGTCAAATGCAATGTGGAAAACGGCCAGCTTCGGACCGGAGTATTCGGTCAGAGGCCCGCCGACTATTTCGGTCTCCGCCTCCGGTATATCGAATGGGGTTTTGAGGAGTTTACCCGGGGCGACTAGGAGGGCAGCAATTGCAGCAAGGGGAGTTTGGAAAATAAACCAGTTTTGCCAGCTTCCACCTTGGGCTTCTACAATACTAGCTATATTCAGGCTCCAATTCGCTGCGCCCGCCGCAGTTAAGGCTGTTATGATAAAGACGAGTTCATAACCAAAGAGTTGCACGATATATCTTTCGGCACCAACCGTACCAAATGGAGTTGAGGATGATGCTCCTCCCAGGATGAGAGCGACTGCAGGGATATTCAATAGGTAAATTAGAATAAGAAGGTCAGCAGTTGTTTGAAGAAATGGAAAGGTTGCATAAACTGGAATCATTATCATAGCTGTTACAATTGATCCTAATGCTAAGAGAGGTGCGAAGTTGAAGAAGATATTTTGGGATTTTTCTGGAACTATATCTTCCTTCGAAAGGAGCTTACCAGCGTCATAAAACGGCTGCCAAATCGGCGGCCCAATTCGATTTTGCATGTGGGCGGCAATTTTCCGATCTATCCCTTCGTAAAATAAACCCACTACTATTCCAAAGGCCAAGCCGGGGAATATCAAGTATGCGAATAGGAAATTTAGAGCTTCTATTACCAAACTCATTCCCTCATCTCCCTCATTTCCTGTTTTGTCAATACTTGGGATTCACCGGTGTCGGCATCGACAACTGTAACTCTTTCTGTACAACAGAAGCAGGGATCGATGCTTGCCACGACAATTGGAACTTCGGCCACAGTTTCCCCTTTTAATTTTTCCAAGATTGCAAGGATGTTTCCTAGTGTTGGAGCTCTAATTTTAACTCGAGCCGGTTTTTCTCCGCCTTCCGATTTGATGTGATAGAAGAGCTCCCCTCTCGGAGCTTCTACCCTGTCAGTTACTGTGTTTTCGGGGAACTTTCTAGGAGCCTTAACGGTAAGGTCCCCTTCCGGCAAATCCTCAATCGCTTGGCGAATAATTTTGATACTTTCGAATAATTCCAATATTCGAACCTTTGCGTTCGCCAGCACGTCTCCGCCCGAATCGGTAATCACATCGAAGTCCAACTCATCGTAGGCTGCGTATGGATCATCTCTTCTTATGTCGGAGTCTACCCCAGAGGCCCTAGCGGTCGGTCCCACTGTGCAAAGGGTTTTAGCGTCTTCATAAGAAAGGACTCCTTCTCCTTTACATCGGGCCTTTATTGTCGGGTCCGATAGAAATACGTCAGCATAATGTTCGGTAGCTTCTTCAAGGTCATCCAATGCTTCAGCAGCCATTTTGACTTCCTCTTCACCAATATCGAATCTGACTCCACCAATTGTGTTGAGGGCGTAATTTACACGATTGCCGGTGATGGCTTCGAGCACATCCAAGACGCGCTCTCGGTCCCTCCATGTGAGCTGGAATAGAGTCATGAACCCTATCTCGTGGGCAGCTATTCCCGCCCAGAGAAGATGGGAGTGCACCCTTTCGAGCTCGGACACAATTGTTCTGATATATTTGGCCCGAGGAGGGGCTTCTATTTCGGCTACTTTCTCAGCAGTTTGAGTATAAGCGATAGTATGGATGCCAGAGCATATTCCACAAATCCTTTCCGATAGATATATTCCGCGCTCGAAGTTTCTTTCCATCATTGCTTTCTCTATACCCCGATGCATGTATCCGAGCCGGACATCGGCGTCCACTATTTCCTCTCCTTCGACTGTAATATCGAAGTGTTCGGGTTCTTCCAAAGCCGGATGCTGGGGTCCTACCGGAACTGTATAAGTCATTCTTCCTCTTCCTCCTCCGATTCTTCTACCCTATTCTCCAACCATTCTACAAGGGTTTTTCTATTTTTATTTTCTTTTTCAACTTCAAGCATTATTTCGGGTTCAAAGTCTTCGTCTTTGGCAATGTCCTTGATTTCGGAGACTTTTTTATCGGCTAATTCGCGGTAGTTGAACATGCCCTTTCTCAGCGGATGCTTGTTTTCAGGCCAGTCGTCGGCAAGGACTAGCTTCCGGGAGTTTGGATGGTTTTCTATTTCTATACCAAGGAGGTCTTGTAGTTCAAGTTCGTAGAGCTGGGCCCCAGGGAAGGTCCCAGAAATAGTGGGAACAGTCCCATCGTCCTTAGAGACGTTTATCGAGAGGTCAAGTAAGGTTCCCTCTCCACAGTCAACATGATATATGATTTCAAATTCATCCCCCATATCCGTACCGCTGATTGTCGTTATATGATATAAGCCGGAATCCGAGAGTGTCTGTAAAGCACTTAAGTATCTCTCCTTATCCGTTGTTGCTTGGACTCTTCTCTCGCCTGATACTTCCGTTTCGTCAACGTACTCCTCTATCAGATTTTCTATTTCTTCCGGTTTCATGCTTCCCACTCATCCAGTACTTTTACTATACCGTCGATGATTGCCTCCGGTTTTGGAGGACAGCCAGGAACATAAGCATCGACAGGAAGAATTTCATCCAAAGGAGTCTCCACGTTGTAACACCCGTCTAAAACGCCACCCGTTATCGGGCAGGCCCCAATTGCTATAACTCCTTTGGGTTCCGGCATCTGATCGTAAATTCTGACGAGTCTATCCTTGATCTGTTTAGTGATTGTGCCCGTCACGAGTAAGATATCTGCGTGTCTCGGAGTCCCCTGTCTGAGGATACCAAATCTTTCGACGTCGTATCGAGGCGTCAGTGCCGCGGCCACCTCAATAACGCAACCGTTACAACCCCCGGTTTCGAGATTCACGACCCAGGGAGATTTTCTCATAAGAAATGTTTTCAAGCCCATTTTTTACACCACTCGTAGCACAATCCATACGAGTACTAGGATTATAACCATACCCCAGACCACCCAACTTAGATAAGCATTCAGATCGCCGCTGTGACTCGGCCTGATTGTGTCGTAAAATCCTTGGAAAAACTCCTTTATCGGAGAAAAGAACATCTCGCTGTCCGGACGCGTTTCGTCCACATCCAAATCCTCTCCACAAGCGTAAGTGGCCGTTTTACCCTTTGTGGGATTTTGAGGAGCAGTTTTTCGGCTGCCTGCGACTATTAACCAACCTATAAGTATCCCCAAAAACAGGCCCGCTGCGATAAATATTGATATCCCGTATCCGCCTGTTGCCTCGATTGTCGGTCCAAAAACTACCATATCTTTCCAGCCTCCTCGCAATTTTGTTTATTGATTATAACCCCGTTATAAATAATTTATGTGTTTATACAGGCACTGCCTGCAAGACTTCTTTTATGTAATGTGAGTGGTTGAGGAGAATCTTTTGAGCGGGTTGGGTTATTTCTATTCCGATCTGAGGGAGAATGCCTAAGATGAGACATAGTCCCGCTAGGACACTCATCGGGAATATTATGTAGCCCGGTACCTCTTTAACATTCGAGGTGTCTATCGGGGAGGTTCCGAGGAAGACCATGCTGAAAGCTTTCAGGAGATAGGCTAAGGTTAGGGCAGATATTATGACTGCGATCACGGTGAGAATTGAGAATCCCGTCTCTACACCGGTCCGGTATATCATTAGCTTGCTCCAGAATCCGTTTAGGGGTGGAATGCCTGCCAGAGCTAGGGTCCCAATCAAGAAGACCCCGGCCGTTATTGGCATTTCTCTTCCTAACCCTCCTAAATCCTCGAGTTTCGAGGTTCCCACCCTATAGACAACTGCCCCCGCGCATAGGAATAGCAAGGACTTGTATATTACGTTGTTGAACATGTGGAAGAGTCCAGCTTCTATTCCGAAAGTTGAGTTGGCTAGAGTTCCGAGCCCAACCGCCATTAGGACATATCCCATTTGTGATATTCCGGAATAGGCCAGAAGCCTCTTTAGGTCGCTTTGGACTAGAGCCATGAATGCTCCGAGAATCATCGTGATTATTCCAAGTGCTACAAATACCCTACCAACTTCTAGCGCCCCGAAAAGTAGGTAACTAATTCTCAGGAGGGCTCCCAAACCGACTATGGTAGTACCACCTGCCAAGATAGCACTAATCGAAGAAGGTGCGGATTGATAAGCGTCGGGTAACCAGGCATGTAAAGGGGCCATTCCGATTTTTATCCCAAATCCTGTGATAAATAGGATGAGTGCCACTATTGCGAGCATGGGGAGCTGAGCTCCGTAGGTTGAAAATCTGACTGCTAGATCTGCGATATTTAATGATCCTGCTAGACCATAAACCATAGCTATCCCTAGGAGGATAGAAGTTGTCCCCACAGTTCCGATTACAATATATTTAATTGAGGCCTCGATCGATTTCCCCGACCGATAGAAGGCGACCAAGGCATAGGACGGTATGGACATGACTTCGAAGAATACGTAGAGGTTGAAGATATCACCGGTGAAGGCGACTCCCATCATACCGGCAGTGAGAATGAGAATAAGCGTGTAGTATTTACCGATTCCGGTTTCCCTCTCTATGAAGGTAATTGAATATATTATGACTAGAAGACTCAACCCGGATGCCGCAATTCCGACCAGGGCAGCCAGACCATCTATTGCCAGATTGATTCCGAAGGGAGCAGCTCTTCCGGCCAATTGATAAACTATAATTTTTCCACCAAAGGCCTGTAGGGCAACGTCCATCACCATTGCCAGTGTGAGGGCAACTATAATCAGCGCAAAACCGTCCCGGAGTTTAGGCCTTTCAATCCGCTCCGCTATGAGATTTATGATTGGTGAGAAGAAACCACCTAGCAATGGCAGGGCTATGGCTAAAATCGGCGCAGCGCCTCCGAATAATGGTAGACTTATCATTCTCTCAACTCCCTAATTTTGGCCGGATTTAGAGTATCATATTTCTTATAGATATAAATTGATAGGGAAAGGGCGAGACCGACGATACAGATATCAATAACAATAGAAGTGAGAACTAGTACTTGCGGGACCGGGTCCACTGCTCTGGATAAAAACTCCTGGAAAGTTATATCTCCGGTAAAAATCGGAGCGATAGGGTTGACTCCGGATCCTGGATTTCTGTACCCTATGCTGATCAATAAGAGATGCACCCCGTCCGTTAATATCTCCAGCCCGATAACCATCTTGATTAGATTTCTTTTGGAAAGTAAACAGTAAATCCCTATGACGAAAAGCAATATCGCTATTGGATAGTGAAGGCTGATCATTCCGCCTCACCCCTAAGTCCTAGCATCGCGTAGAATATTGTTACAACTCCAGCAGCAACCTTCATACCGACACCGATATTAAGGACAGGAAAGCTACCGCCACTGAATAGGGTATTTATAATCCCTCTCGGTAAGATGTCTCCGAGAAAGCTTCCAACCATGAAAATACCCATTATACCAAGTCCAATTAGAATCAGTGCTCCGATGGACTCGGAAACCTCGGCGGAAAAGGAATCAACCCTATCTTGGGCGGTATCGAATCCATAAGCTAGGAGTAGCATAACTACGGAAGCGGCAATTATGACCCCACCGGGGAATCCTCCACCAGGTGTGAGGTGACCATGAACGATAACATAGATTCCAAATAGGAATAGGAAGGGGAAAATCAACCGGGAAACGGTCTTCACGATTATAGTCATTCCGCCTTCATCCTTCATTCTTCTTCCTCCTTTGTAGCTCTAAATAAAGCTGCTATGCCAGCGACGGCGGTAAATATCACCGTGGCTTCTCCAATGGTGTCGTAACCCCTGAAGTCCCAGAGAACGGCTGTAACAACATTTGCAGCTCCCGTGGACTCCGGAGCGTTTTCCAGAATATGAAAACCGATACTTCGGAGATTTTCGGGTTTTCTTAGATAGTCCCTGTTTTCTAGTATTGTGTTCGTCCATTCTTGGGCTTTCTCTTTTCCGACGTTTTCACTTTCGAAGTAATTGTAAAGTGCCTGTTCATAATTTTCTTTAAATTGGCGCTTTGGGAAACCTCCGAAGGGAGATAGACTTCTTTTTTCGAATGTTGCGGTTTGACTGAATACAACAGCACCTATGAAAACTCCGCCTATTATAAACACGACTGCCATTATAGCCCATTTCCTATTCATTCTTCTTCCTCCCGTTCCGTTCTACTTATAGCCACCATATAAAGTACTGTTGCAATTCCTCCGTAAACTGCGGCATTTGTTATGGCGACATCCGGTGCTTGTAATAAGAAGAAGATAATGGAGATAATGATGCTTGCCCCACCCATCAGGACTGCGGCATAAAGTAGATCTTTTAATTCCACTGCTACTAGACAGATTATTGGAATAAGTATTAGTAGGAAGTTTTGAATTAACCAATTCATTTTTCTACCTCCTCGAGAGCATCACTCACGGTGCCGGACCACATTTCGACCTCCGATTCGTGAGCGGCCTTTGCGATGGCGTGTGAAGACACGGGGTTTGTCACGAAAAGGAAGATTGCGATTAGTAAAGCCTTGATGGTAAAGATATTGTAACCCTTCAATATGGCTATCCCGATTAGGATAACTATAGTACCTCCTACAACTGAAATCGTCTCGGAATGTATCCTGTTATAAACATCCGGCATTCTGAGAACCCCTAGTCCTCCTATGAACCCAAATATAGCGCCGATAATGAGTAGAATCTTGAATATTAGAGTTCCAATCATTCTTCCAACCCCTTTCCTTCAAGATATTTTGATACCGCCACCCCTCCAAGAAATGCTAGGAAAGCGTATACCAAAGCAACGTCCATAAAGAAGGGCTGCCAGTTTATTGCAAGCAGCGCCAAAATGGCGATTGTTATACCTGTCAATGCATCAATTGCAACTACTCTGTCGGGCCCAGATGGTCCCAAGAAAGCCCTGACTAGACAAAGGAGGGCGGAAATAGCTAGGACGCCGATAACGACTGTGATGAGTAAATCCATTGAAATAGGTATTATTCCACTCATCCTAGTCCACCTCGTAGAAACCTCTCGAGGGGTTCTCCCACTTCTTCCTTGACCTTTTCGGTATCAGCGCTTCCCGCCGATATCCAATGAACGTATAATTCCGATTCTCCTTCTTCTTCAGGGTTAATGTTTACAGTTAAGGTACCTGGAGTCATGGTGATAGAATCAGCCAAAGCAGTTAATCCAACATCACTTTTGAGTTCGGTAGGAAGACGCACGATTGCAGGTTTGAGGGGAAGGTTAGGATGAAGAATTCGGGAAGCGACATCGAGATGAGATTTAATTTCTTCCCAAATATAGGCAGGGATATAAGCAATGAGGTACCCCCATTTTTTCGGATTTATCATAGAACCAGGATCTCTTGTAAATAATTCATAAGAAATGCCACTCACGAAGGCGGCGCTTATCCCTCCAACCAGTAATTCTTGATAAAAACCTTTTGCGGAAGGATTGATAGCACCTGTAAATAATATCCAAGCTATCCAAGTACAGACGAAGGTCGCTATTATTTTTTTCGCCGCCATATTGTCCGATAGATTGAACTAGAACTTTATATATTTTCCCTCTTAACATTTTTAAGTAAAATCATAGCACCGTGTATATTGTAATATATCTAAAATAAACGGTTATTTGAGGTTTATTGGTTTTCTCAGCCGGAGAACAAATTAAATATATTCTGTAAGATAGAGTAGTTTGTTTTTCCAAAAGGAGGGTTGAGATATTTCCAATGCTTCCAAGATTCCCCATCCATTTTTTGGGAGACTGTAGAAAGTAGAACCGGAGAATGTAAGAATGTCTGACCAGAGGAAAAAGGCTGAGATATTGGTTCAGGGCATCGTCCAAGGAGTCGGATTTCGACCGTTTATCTATAGGTTGGCCAACGAGGTTGGATTATCTGGCTCCATCAAAAATCTAGGCGATGCCGGTGTTGAAATCATCTTGGAAGGACCTGAAAAAGAAATCCAAAATTTTCTGGATAAACTAAGAGAGGAAAATCCCCCCCTCTCCGAAATCCAGTCCGTCGATTTTGAGTATTCGAGTCCCGAGGGAATTGAGGGATTTGAGATTCTTGAGTCGGCGGAAGGCGGGGAGGGGAGTGGTACTATACCCCCGGACACAGCCATGTGCGACAAGTGTCTTGAAGATATGCGGGATCCGGAGAGTAGATATCACGGGTATTGGGGAACATCGTGTGTAGATTGTGGGCCAAGGTTTACCGTCATCCGGGGTTTGCCCTATGACCGGCCGAGGACATCTATGAAAGAGTTCCCCATGTGCGATGAATGCAGATCCGAATATGAGGATCCACTCGACCGCAGATATCACGCTCAAACGATCGCTTGTCCCAATTGTGGCCCCGAATTATTTTCTATTCCAGATTCTGAGAATTCGGTAGAAAGGACTGCCGAGACTATCGAGGAGGGTAAAATAGCCGCAATAAAGGGAGTTGGCGGAACACATCTCGCCTGCGATGCATACGATGACGAGGCGGTAATTAGGCTGAAACGCCGACTGAAAAGATTACACAAACCTCTAGCAGTGATGGCTCGAGACTTGGAAATGATAAGAGAGTTTGCTACATTCAACGAAGAAGAAAAAGGAACCCTCAAGTCGATTAAGAGGCCGATTGTTATCCTCGACCAAATCGAAGAATCCTCTTTATCTTCTGAAATTTCGGAGGGTCTACATAATGTGGGAGTCATGCTTCCATATACTGGAGTTCATTATCTCCTTTTCGATTATATCGACTTTCCAGTGGTAATGACAAGTGCCAATCTGGCAGGGAGACCCATGCTGATTGAAAATGAAAATATAATTTCGGAGCTGGATGATATTGCGGATTTCATACTTCTCCATGACAGAAAAATTGTGGCAAGATGCGACGATTCGGTCGTACGGTTCTCCGGCGGAGCTAGAAGATTTTTGAGGAGATCTAGGGGGTGGGCACCTTCTCCCATACCACTTGATTTGGGTGAAGAACCGATACTGGCGCTTGGAGCGGAGTTTGACAATACTATTGCAATTTACGACGATGGAAATTGCTACGTCTCTCAGCATATAGGCGATGTGGATGATCTCGAAACTATTGAATTTCTCGAGGAGACGATTGATCATCTGATCAATATAACGAATGTGGAGATGCCGGAGAGGGTAGCTTGTGATCTACATCCCGATTTCATGACTACGGAACTTGCGGAGCGGATGAGCGAGGCGCCCATACGTGTACAACATCACCATTCTCATCTTGCATCGATTTTGGGTGAGAAAGGGATTGAGGAAGTGATCGGGATAGATGCTGATGGTATCGGTTATGGACCAGATGGCACGGTTTGGGGAGGGGAGATAATGTATGCAAATACATCGGAGTTTGAACGATTGGGAAGTTTGAGCACGATGCTAATGCCAGGTGGGGACAAGGCATCCAAGTATCCTGCAAGGATGATTGCTGGAATCTTCTACGATTCTTCCGACCTATCCGAAATTCTAAAGAGACACGCGGAGTTTCCTGGCGGCGATGAAGAGCGAGAGATTGTGGAAAAGCAAGTTAGAGAAGGATTTAATTCCCCAAAGTCGACTAGCGCCGGGAGAACTCTCGATGCAGTTTCTTCCCTCCTCGACATTTGTCAGGAAAGAACTTACGAGGGAGAGCCGGCGATGAAATTAGAATCCATTGCAACGGAAGGTACTCCTCTAGAAGTTACCCCTGAGTTAGAAATTCAGGAGGGAAGACCAGTTCTAAGCGTTCAATCCCTGCTGAGGGATCTTATCGAGTTGAAGGAGGAGGGAAAAAGTAAGGAGGATATTGCGGCAACTGCCCAAAATGTTTTGGCTAAAGGCCTGACTAAGATAGCAGTCAGACAGGCGAGAGAACAAGGAATAGAAAATGTCGCCTTTACGGGCGGAGTTGCATATAATGATGCAATTGGCTGGCGAATTAGAGAAATCATAGAGGAATCCGGACTGAATTATTTCACTAATGAAAAATTACCTTGTGGAGATGGCGGCGTTTCGTTTGGACAATTGATCATAGCATCTGATTCTTGGTAGGTTCCGAATAGGTTTCTTTCTACAAATCGTTTTTAACATATCCTGGGGATTGGCTTCCTTCTTGGAGGCTTGAGTAACCTGTGACTTCCTATCTCGGTTTCTAAAACGACCCTTCCTGCATTTTTTTGAGTACATTCGCCGATTATGGTTGCCTCTTTACCGAGCTCGTGAGATCTCATAACATCCAAGAGCTCTCCGGCCTTTTTCTCTTCCACCCCTACCACAGCTTTGCCCTCATTAGCAATCATGAGCGGATCGATTCCCAACATCTCAGAAGCTCCTCGGACCTCTGGACTTACCGGGACCTTCTCCCTGGATACAGATATACCCACTTTGCTACTGGTGGCCATTTCGTTTAGAGCAGCGGCCAGACCACCCCTAGTTGGGTCTTTCATCGCGTTTATACCTCCTACCTCTAGGATTTCCTTTATCAGTCCATTGAGCGGTGCTATATCGGATTGTATAGATGAGTCAAAGTTTTCTCTATTGGATACTATCGTCATTCCGTGGTCTCCTATCGTCCCGGAGACCATGATTTTATTGCCCACCTTCAAACCTGAAGTAGGAGTCAGTTTCTTACTAATTCCCACCCCCGAGGTATTTATCAATATTTCGTCTATTTCTCCCCTTCCTACTACCTTAGTATCGCCAGTAACGATGGGTACCCCTGCTTCTTCCGCCGTGTTACCCATTGATTCGGAAATTTTGGACAGTTCATCTCTATCGAAGCCCTCCTCTATAACGATTCCACTCGATAGCGCTTTCGGATCGGCCCCCATAACCGCCAAATCGTTGATTGTGCCCGCTACAGCTAGCTTTCCCAGATCCCCGCCCGGAAAAGATCTCGGTTTCACCACATGAGAGTCCGTGGTAAAGACGATGTGTTCTTCCTCGGAAATTTTGATTGCCGCTCCATCGTCCAATTCTTTTATACCCAGATCTACGTTTCCACCCTTTCCTTCGATAAATGGAAAGATGGATTCTTTGAGAAGTTTTATCATCTCCTCCCCGCCTGCGCCTTCTTCGAGCGATATGCCATTACTCAATTTCAGGTCTGCCCCCATATTCGTACCATACGTTACACATACCCTCGTTGCCCACCATGCAGGGCCCTACTGGGTTCTCCGGAGTGCATTTTTCTTCTCTAAAAAGTTTGCACATTTCAGGTTTGCTTTTTCCCAAAATTATTTCATCACATATACAACCAGGAGGAGTTTCGGCTTCCCCCTCTTCCGCTTCCAAATCATATTTTTTCCTCGCGTTTAGCTTGTCGTTCTTGATTCCGAGCCCGGAATCCGGGATTTTTCCTATTCCTCTCCAGCTGGCATCAGTTACTTCGAAGGCTCGATCCATTAGCTTGAGAGCCCTTTCGTTTCCCCCCTCCTTCACTGCCCTCTCGTAGTCGTTCTCGGTGCGGCCCTCGGAATCTATCATCTTTAGTAGTTTCGCTATGCTGCTCAGGATATCAAGGGGTTCAAAACCGGCTATTACTATAGGGACATCGTATTTTTTCGACAATGGCTGGTAAGGTTTGGCCCCAATTATGGTTGAGACATGTCCCGGAGCGAGGAATCCGTCAATCTGAACTTCCTCACTATTTAGGAGAAATTCCATTGCGGGCGGTATCCTCTTCACGGACCCCAAGAAACTGAAGTTTTCTGGCCTCTCGAGTAGCACGGGAGCATAAGTTGCGGCCGTAGTCTCAAAGCCGACTCCGAAAAATACGATTTCCTTTTCTTCCCTCCCGGCCGTTGCAACTGCATCAGCAACGCTGTAAACTATCCGAACGTTTTCCTTTTCCCCCGTCAATTTTTCGGAGCTGCCTGTGACCTTGACCATGTCGCCGAAAGTAGCAAGAATTACGTCCCCCCTCTCTGTCAATTCGAGAGCTTCATCGACATGGAGAGCTGGGGTCACGCAAACCGGGCAGCCAGGCCCTTCTACGAGGTCTATATTGTCGGGTAATATTGATCTAATTCCATATTCACAAATTGAGGATTCGTGGGTACCACAAACGTGCATTATAGTTATATTTTCTTCCGGGGCAGAATTCTGGATTATTTCACTGAATTTTTGGGCACGTTCGGGATCTCTAAACTCTAATTCTTTCATCCTACCGCTACTTCCGGCCCTTCTTTGAGAATCTCATCGAATTTCTCGAGAGTTTTTTGGGCTTCTTCCTCTGAGATGCTTTGAATTGCGAATCCTGCATGACTCAGAATGTAATCTCCCGGCTCAACTTCCTCTCCCAGGGGGTCTATCCTAACTTCCTTTTCTAGACCCTTAAAATCCGCTACTGCTTTATTTCCTTCAACTTCTATTATTTCTCCTGGAATAGCCAAACACATATTTTTTGCTCCCTTTCAAGGAACTATTACTAATTTTTATTTTCCCAAAAAGGAAAATTTCAATAGTTCCTTATTTACCGAGTCGTTTAAGCAGATTTTTAAAGTTATTCTTCTTCCGAGCTTTGACTCTCTAGTTTTTTCGCTAGTTTTTCCTTAGATTCATCCCATATGAGAGATTCAAGTTCCTCAGTCTTAATTTCGTCTCGCTCTAGAGTAATCGCACCCTCTACGGGACACGCTCTCACACAAGCACCACAGTATATGCAGAATTCCTCATCGACGGCTATTCTATCCACGTCCTCCCAAGGCTCCTCGGCTTCGGGTTCGTATATAGCTTCTACGGGACAGACATCCAAACAAACGGCACAGCCGAGGGGACACTTCGAAGTATCTATTTCGATTTCCCCGTCCATCACTTTCTCAACTGTAATCGCATCATTGGGACATGTATCTTCACACCAGGGACACGTTACACAAGTCCTCATATCGATTTTCCATTCTTCATCTTCTATTGAGATTGCATCTACTGGACAGACGGCTTCACACTCTTTTTCCATCTCACACTTGTCAGGATCTCGAACCACTTCCTTTATCAGCTCGGGAAAGGCTTCCAGATCTATGACGGGCAATTCGTGTTCTCCATCTACCACGAGTTCAAAAGCACCGAATGGACAGATGGCATCACATATCCCACAGAGAACACAATCTTCTTCGTCAACGTTCACGGAAGGTAACTCGGAAACGCCCTTTCCAATCGCTCCGGAGGGACCGAGTTCTATTGCATCCTTGGGACATACTATTTCACACATCCCACATGCTTTACAAGTATCCTGGTCGTAGTAAAGCGAAATATTTGTCATAAATGTATCTATTTCAGAGACTTTCTCCTTTCCTTTATCTCCATCTCTGATGGATTTTGCTTCAGAGGCTTTTTTCTTAGTTTCACTATTTGACATCTTAGTCCTCTTGATGTTCTTTTCTAGTTAAATTCACCATTTTTCCCTATTAGGTCTTTTCAATTTTCTTTTTCTGGGCTCCATTTGACACTACGGGTCAGGGTTGGTACTTTTTAATAAAATTAAAATCACGATTTTAAAAGGAGTAATTAATACTATTTCGCTTAGGGAGGCTTTTCCAAACTCCTACTCTCTATTCTCTCAGTTAGATCTTCTTTCGATTTGTCCCAGACCAGAGACTCGATTTCCTCCACCTTAATTTCGTCCCGTTCTAGAGTAATCGCTCCCTCGACAGGACAAGCCCTTACGCAAGCGCCACAGTATATACAGAATTTTTCCTTAACTGCAAGACTATTTTCTTCCCCCCAACCTTCTTCAGATTCTGGCTCGTATATTGCATCACAAGGACATATATCTAGGCAGACTGTACAATTGGAGGGACACTTCGAAGTATCTATTTCGATCTCCCCGTCCATCACTTTTTCAACTGTGATTGCGTCGTTCGGGCAAACGTCCTCACACCAGGGACAGGTCACACATTTATCCAAATCTCGTTCGACTTCCTTTATCAGCTCGGGAAAGGCTTCCAGATCTATGACGGGCAATTCGTGTTCTCCATCTACCACGAGTTCAAAAGCACCGAATGGACAGATGGCATCACATATCCCACAGAGAACACAATCTTCTTCGTCAACGTTCACGGAAGGCAGTTCAACAACGCCTTCTTCTATTTCAGTAAAGGATCCAATTTCAATGGCATCCTTTGGACATACTATTTCACACATCCCACATGCTTTACAGGAGTCCTCCTCGAAGTAAAGAGAGAAATTCGTTAGTAGAGTATCCAATTCAGCTACTTTTTCCTTTTCTTCGGTTTCTGGCTTTTTCTCCCCCATGTCTTTGGGAGCTATTTTTCTGGCTTCAATCTCGGATTCCTCACTCTCTATTCTCTCAGTTAGATCTTCTTTCGATTTGTCCCAGACCAGAGACTCGATTTCCTCCACCTTAATTTCGTCCCGTTCTAGAGTAATCGCTCCCTCGACAGGACAAGCCCTTACGCAAGCGCCACAGTATATACAGAATTTTTCCTTAACTGCAAGACTATTTTCTTCCCCCCAACCTTCTTCAGATTCTGGCTCGTATATTGCATCACAAGGACATATATCTAGGCAGACTGTACAATTGGAGGGACACTTCGAAGTATCTATTTCGATCTCCCCGTCCATCACTTTTTCAACTGTGATTGCGTCGTTCGGGCAAACGTCCTCACACCAGGGACAGGTCACACATTTATCCAAATCTCGTTCGACTTCCTTTATCAGCTCGGGAAAGGCTTCCAGATCTATGACGGGCAATTCGTGTTCTCCATCTACCACGAGTTCAAAAGCACCGAATGGACAGATGGCATCACATATCCCACAGAGAACACAATCTTCTTCGTCAACGTTCACGGAAGGTAACTCGGAAACGCCCTTTCCAATCGCTCCGGAGGGACCGAGTTCTATTGCATCCTTGGGACATACTATTTCACACATCCCACATGCTTTACAAGTATCCTGGTCGTAGTAAAGCGAAATATTTGATAGATAGGTGTCCAGCTCGATGACTTTTTCTTTTCTACTTTCCTCTGGTTTTTCCTCAACTATCTCACTTTCGATGACTCTTTCTCTAGCTCCTCTTTCTGCCATTCTTAATCCCGCACCCCTTTCTTGCATCTTTTTTAGGATAAATCAATATTTTAACTTATTAGCTTTCCTATTCCCCACGTGAAAAATGTACAAGTTCCCTAAAAAAGCAAAAATCTCTAACTTTTTTACGATGTAAACCTGCTTAGGAAGATTTGATATGAGGGTATGTAGGCCGGTATCAAGTAAAGACTTATAACAGAAGTATTAGGATTAGTAAAGAATCCCTATCCCAAGTCGCCAAAAATTGTCGGCTTTCTCTTTATTTTTCTACTATTTTTTGTTACACCCATAACAAAAAATATTCACAAGAAGTAAAAGCAATTGACCGTAGAAATTTAATTGATGAATTGGGAAATGATCGGGGAGATAATTGTTTCCCTTGCCGGAGTTGCCGGTTTCATCGCTGGATTCAGCAAGTTTTACGGATCCGATAGTGATGATTCGGGGGAAGCCGAAAGCGTGGACCATCAAGATAAGATAAAGGAGAAAGTGGAAGAATCACATGGTATAAGGGAGGATAGGTATACCAACTTGAGGTTTGTTTTAATTTTCCCCGTGGGCTGGATCGTTCTAAGCCTTTTGGTTTCCCTCTTTAGCGGTCCAACCATCGTCTTACCTTCGATAGTCAACTCAACGTTAATCTGGAACTGGGTCGTGTTTCTATTCGTGATCTTCATTTTGGGAGCAATAGCCTGGAAGCTCGGAGAAAAAATCTACTTGAAAATAGCATGAATCTCCCTGCAGATTGGACACTACACGGAAACCGGGCAAATAACCCCGATTAGACCAATCCATTTATAAAACTATTTTAAACAAATGCCCGGCCTTTGTTCGATCGGATTTTTTCTCGAGAAAGGTAAGCCAATCAAGGATAAATCCAGAAAGGAAACGGGCTAACCGCTACTCGGAGGGGTAAGTAAAAGTAAAAAGAAAGAGGTGTGGGGAGATCCCCACAGGATAGCTAGAACTAGAGTTCTTCCCAAAGGTCCAAAGGAATAGCCCTCTCAACCAACAGCTGCTCGTTGTAATCGTAATTCTCCAATAGCTCCACCTTTCCCTTTTCGCTCCACTTGTTCGCGGTTTCCTCGGGGACGAGGACAACAGTATCCTTTTCGACCTTTTGGGTTCTGGCCTCTCGGATTAAGTAGAAGTAAGTCTCGAGGACCATGGGGCTTTTCAACCTCACCGGTATCGGCATTTTTAACAACCCTCCAAGCCAAGACTGTTTTTTAGCTCCCTGGCCTGTTCGTTGTCCCCTTTCACGAAGTTGGACTTTTCGTGCTTCGAGAAAGGATCCAGGTATCCGGCGTCCTTCAACTGTTCTTCAAGCTTCTCGTACTCCTTTTTGTTCAACCCTATAATCTTCGCCTTGTCCTCCTTGGTCCAACGGTTCGCCACTTCGAAGTCCACCCATAATATCGAGTTCTTGGGCAACAGGATTCTATGCTCGGCCTTCGTCTCGGAAAATTCTATCTTCAAGGGTTCCTTTAACTGCACCAAATTGCGCACGAAGGTAGGCCTATCGTGATATTCTTTCTCTCCCATTTTGGGTTTTCACCTCCATTCTCATTTTTTCGAACTTTAACGAGAGGTCATGGGAGAGCCACGACCTCGTGGCCGTGGATCCTCACTCCCGCCCGCCAAGGGGTGTCGAACTGCATGGGGCATCCCCTTCAACTTCTTTTGTCGAAGGGGCCGGACGCGTCCTCGTGATCCCTCGACATTCAAGCGGACACCCGGAAGGGGCATACGCCCGCTCGAACTCAGGTCCACGTTTCGGCCCGTATTCGGGAAAGCTGAGCCCAGGGTCAACGTCGTTGGGTCGGGGGCGTGGCTTTCCCTCCTTCTCGACGGGGAGCAATACCACGGTTCAACGGAAAGTCCTTGACAGCCACCCGCCGAGACAGTACTATTTTGGGTACCCAATATTTATAAGGTTTTGGGTACCTAATAATCAATAAAGTAAAAATTTAGGAGCCCAAAATTATGACGGTCGGAAAAGTGAAGCTTCAGAAACATCTCACTCACGAGACAAAGGACGGAACTAAATATTACAAGTGGGTAGTGGTCTTGCCCAAGGAAGAAGTCGAGGGGGCTGACTGGGAGGAAGGGGAGGAACTCGAGGCCGAAGTCAAGGGGAGAAAGATCATCCTCGAGCCGAAGGAGGAATGAATTTGAGTATCGGTTTTTGGTTCGGCTACCTGATCGGAGGCCTAGTTTTCGGCGGGCTTCTCGGCTTGATCGGAGGTTACGCTATTTACCGTGGGAGGGATGGGGAGAGTGATTTTTGGCAACTGTACCGAGAGGAACCCTTCTGGTTGGCGGGGACCTCATTAGCATTACTACTTTACCTTTTAGGGCCAGCTCTAATTTCTTACGTAGCGCCGGTCATAGTGGGCGCCATAGTCATGGAATGGAAGATCTCTTAGGGTGAGGCCTTCCCTTTCCTAGGGTAGCCTATTAAATTGCTATTTAATAGACGGCGCGCTGCCTGTCTCAAGGGAGGACGAGCATGGCAACGATCCACAAAACCCATCCGGCCGCTCCGATGGTCGAACAGATATATATGAACTGTTTTTCGGACATTTTTTAGTGCGCCCCCTTCGCAGGAGTTGAAGCTAACTGAACGAAGGCGAACAAAAACACGACATTGAGAACCGTTGTGAGTAAAAGCCTAATTTCGGGAATCATGAGGTTCATCTTGGAAAGTTGGGTCAAGGTGGCCGAGAGGGGAACTTTACTCACCATAAAGGCGCCGGCAAAAATGAGTGCCCCCAAGTTTGTCTGAAGCCCGAAGATCTTGTTGGCTACTCCAACCCCTAGCAGAGGGAGGCCGACCTCGCCTATCCAGAAAGTCGGATCTTGCAACGCAATCCCGACTAATCCACTCAAAGATGTTGAGCCGCTCAGAGGCCCGGCGAACCCGATGGCTCCCGCTATCGGTATCGAGAACTGAAAGAGAAGTAATCCAATCACGATCTTATATGCCCTCACTTTATCTCCTCCCTTCAGATTTGATTAAATAACCCATTCGAACTCATCTTTTCGCTCCTTTTCCCTACCTTCTTCACCGAACAGGTCTCCGAAGAAATCCTGTGGTGAAAATTCACTCCTTTGACCTTTCTTCTTCGATCTCTCTCCCCCGAAGACCGCGTCCTCGACATCTCGAGCTGATTTTCCGACCAGGGCCTCGAGGATATTGCCGATGTCGTGGATGCGGAGGCCGTACTCAAAGGGGGGTGCAGTTTGCGCTCTTTTTCCTTCAAGATCGAGCCTCTTTCCCCCGGGTAAAAGGGGTCTAAAGCCGCCGGACGCTTCGGGAGAAAAATTATAATCGAAATCGAAGGGGTCAATTCTGGGTTCCTCGTAATATCTCCGGGGTTCGTCGGGAGCTTGTTCCTCGATCATTATTGGCGTTTGCTTTCCCGAAACCAACGTCCTCAGTTTTTCCCCGGGTTCTGCCCTTTCGCGAATTATGTTTCTAATTCTCGACCAAGGTTCTTCCTCTTGTCTTTCTTCCAGTTCGGCCTCAAGTTTTTCATCCTCTCTTGTGGCTTCCTCGAGGTCGGTTCTCTGTTCGCCTCTACCCTTAGTACCGCCGCCGGGTTCGAGGGTTTCTTCGGGTTCCAACCCCTCCATGATTAGATCACCTATGTCCTCGGCTTGCGTTTCCCGCGTTTCAATTATCAGATCACCTATATCTCCGGTCTCCCAGCCCTCAACTATCCCACGATCTTCGGTCCTCGTGGGTTTTTCCTCCGGTTCGGCCCTGAGTCCGACGGGGGAAAGGAAGGTATACCTTGTCGGCGCTGTGGTTGCGGATGATAGTGATTGGCTCAATGGGATATCCCCTCCGGCGCCTATCTCAGGATGCAGTACACCTGTCGGACCGGTTCGCCACGAAGGAGCTCCCGAGGATCCAGAAGTGGTTTCGCCCAAAAAACCGGAAGTTTCGGACTCCGCGCCCAATATGTCATCTACGGTTCTTCCGGCGAACCCCCTTTCATTGGCTGCTTGGATGATATCATCTTCCATCTGCGCTAGCTGCTCCTGCGCCCATCTTTCGGTTTCCGAGGGCATTAGGGATCCCCTCTCCCCGAGCCCCCTCGAGCCTTCACCAAGCCCTAGATCCGGCCTCCTGAACCCTTTGCCGGTGTACCCCCGATGGAATCCTCCCAAAAAGGCTTCAGTTGATACAATGTCGGAGGCAACACCCAGGGCGATTTCGGAGAGTGGTTCTCCCTCCTTATATTCGGAGTAAGCTTCGCTTCCGGCCCTGGCGTAAGGGTAAGATCTAACGGCAGTTCCGACAACGGCCGGGTGGGTGGCATATCCACCAATTCCCTTGACGGCCCTAGTCGCGCAGGATGGGACCTCATAGGAAGCTTCGGCGGTCGATAAAACCTCGGAGGCCCCTTGTGTAAGCCCGGTTGAAGGTAATCTTGAAGTTATCGCCCTGGTCCCCCTTCCGACTCCTCCCCCCAGTCCGTAGTAAAAAAGGCCCTTTCCGGCTATCGAGCCCGGGGTAATCTCGTATTCTTCCCTCTCGACATGGGGGGCCTGACCGATCAATCCCAGGCCTAACCTGGCTATTTCTCCGCCCCCCTTGGCGAATCCCTTGGCTACCTCGGTGCCGAGCCATCCGGTGAAGGCGGCGATACCCTTCGGAAGGTTCATTATATCGCTTATCGTATCGCCGCTCTTGGCTTCCCTCATCATCTCCTTGCTTTCTTCGAGCGTCAGGCCGCGATCCTGAACTTGCTTCCAGAAAGGCTCTACCATCTCCCCCTGGTAAACATCGAACCCCGCGCGATTGAGCTTCACTCTGGTCTCACGATCCAGGGCGTTCGGGGATCTAGTCAACTCCCACTCTCCCTCCTCATTGAGCCTGATTACACCGCTATCTTTTAGGTCATCCATGGCCTGCCCTTGCCGGTATTCCTCCCTCGAGATACCGAAAACGGTTCCGAGTTCTGGGACCCACGCACCCTCGTAGGTCGGTCTGAAGCTCGGTTCGGAAATGTCGGATTTACGTCTCTTTCCCAGAGGTATTATCCCCTGTTCGCGGAGGGTTTCGGAAAGTGTTTCATCCGTGATTTTTCCCTCCTTTTCAAGTTGCTTCAGATCCTGTCTTCTCTCTTTGGTCCACTCCCTTTCTCTTTCAGCCACGGTCATATACTTCTCCAAGTCTACAGCCTGTCTCTTTTCTAAGACCTTCTCACTTAGATCCCTCATCTCCTGCCAGCTCTCAAGCTGGGAGGGGGGTTTTCGTGTGTAAACCGTCTCCCCCATAAATTCTATTGCATACCATTCTCCACCTTCCGGCTTCTCTTTATGGGTCTTTTTGAACCTCCTTGCGTCCTCCCGAAATTGCGAGGATAAATCCTGCAACTCTTGAATTTTATCTCGTGATAAGTATTTCTCCCTCCCCTCCCGGGTAAATTCCCTTAAGCCTTCACCCCTCGGCGCTATGCCATGCCGCATCAGTATCTGGGCTTTAGTTGGTGGAATCGATTCATCCTCGGTGGATCTTTTACCAGCTGCGGCACCACCACCAATCTCCCTATAACCAGTTTTTTCAGTCTCCTTGGTTTTCTTACTAGGTTCCGGTGCCTCCTTCGGAGAATAAGCAGGACTCATTCCTTGTTCTCTCATAGTTTCTTCTAAAGTCTGAGTTTTAGAGGGGGTTTTGGTCTCCTTGGTTTTCTTACTAGGTTCCGGTGCCTCCTTCGGAGAATAAGCAGGAC
>CAYNPN010000002.1:77540-96841 GCA_964399085.1 Hadarchaeota archaeon (SeqCode)
CATTCCTTGTTCTCTCATAGTTTCTTCTAAAGTCTGAGTTTTAGAGGGGGTTTTGTCTTCCATAAGTCCAGTATCGATATCTATATCGGTAAGATTGTACATAATCAGACCCCTTAAATTGTTCAGTCATCTCCTCCGAGGAGGAACTTTGATAACCATTCAAAATTATCGTCCTCACACGACACGATCTCACCTCACACGAGCCCCCGCTCGAACCAGGGTTTCTTCTCTTTCCCGGACTTTCCTTCGTCAAGGAAGTCGAGTTCACCCTTACCGGGCTCGCCTATCATCATGTTCTCCAAATCTACCGACCTCCCCCGTCTAGCAATCTAAGAATAACTGAGAAATAGGGCTCATTTTTATAGAGCTTGCGGTCCTCGAGCCGATCCCGAAGATCCGTAGGGACCCAAACCGTGGTCCGATCTTTGGCCGCGGCCATTCTATAGAGCCTCTATAAGATTATTCCTGTTGTTCATTATTAAGAATAGCTGGTACAACTGAAAGTTATAACGGGTTATACTTACTCGATTCTCACCTTCAACTTTCGCCGCGCCGGGTATCCTGGAAAACTTATCTTCTCGAAATTGCTGTTTCTCGAGGCAAGCCACGCCTGGCCAACTTCAACGTTGTGCAGTTCGTGATCGTCCAGTCCATCGATCGCCCGCTGCCAAACTCGGGTTTCGCTGATAGAGGGGCTGCCGGGACACATCAAAAAGTAGCTGATTTTTCGCCTAGGCTTCCAATGAAATTCCGAAATGGTCTGAGTGGCGCCGAGCATTGAAGTTTGCGTCTTTCTGCATTGCTTGACCGAATCCGAGAAATCTCCAACCTTGTCCCACATATCGCCGCTTGCGGTGTCGGGGGCCACGTCCTCGACCTCGTCCAGGAATAAGGTCGTCCAGCCACTTCTCGGCTCGTCCACGAGCCAGCCCAGCAAATCCATGAAGTCGGTGGGATTAGGTAGATAGACAACGTTGAAGTCTCCGTAGTCGGCCTTTTCCCATAGGTTCTTGAAGTTTGAAAATGGGGTAACTTCAAACTCGTCCTCCGGAAGTTCTTCGTCCTTCTCGTAAAATCTCAAGTTGAGACCGTCCAGTTTGAAAAGCTCGATGTGTTCTTTTTCCCAGGAGGGAACTTTCGGGAATTGGCACTTCTTCATGCCGCGCCAGAAAAATTTTTCCTTTACCTGGTTGAAATCGCGCTGCCTTCGGTAGTAGTGAATGAGGAAAGAAGTCTTTCCGGATCCTTGTCTTCCAGTACTCAAAAACGTGTGGCCGCCGAAATCTGGTTTACGAGCTAATAGATTTCTGTATACTGTCTCGTAATGCTTTGCTTTGATGGTTCGTTTTCCAACGCTCGGATCCCTAGTTTCTATCTTGGTTTTCACATTTACACCTCCTTTCGCCGAAATAAGTCTATAGGGAGGGAGAGGGGTATTAGTTGTTTACTTGTTTCTTTGTTATTCCGACAAATATCGAAAAAAAGAGAAAATCCAAAGCTCGAGAGGGCCCGAATCGTTAGTTTTAGGCATGTTAAACTATTTTTTCGTGGAGAGTGGGTGAACGCCATTATAACAGCCTCCTGTAAGGTACATCTATCCGGTTGAAGTAGTGATCTTCTCTCATTGCCTGCGCTAAGTCGGAAAAATCTATCTTCAAGTAAGAGCTATCTGTAATGTCTCCGAGGTTATGGCCCAGGAGCTTCTTCACCACTATCTTCTCAACGCCTTGGTCCTTCATCTCAGTCCGGAAGGTTCGCCTGGCGGTGTGTGTCGTAAAGTCTATACTAAAGGCTGGTTTTTTCTCACGGAAGAATCCTCCGATCGTGTCGGGGTGCAGCTTGTGCCACCCCTCCTCAAGAATCCGCGCAATGACACCTCCGGCCTTGGCGTGGAAGGGGACCTCTCTAGGTTCATCGGTCTTTTCCGTCAATACCCTGATGACTCCCATACTCCCTTCACCGTTGGCCCACTCGATATCTCTAATCCTCTGAATCTCCCTCAAGCGGAAACCGGTGTAGAAATAAAAATAAAATAGACAAGCTTTCCTAGGCTCGGAGGACTCGAGCAAGTACTGCAATTTCTCCGGCTGGAGCGTTTCAACCTCGTTGTCTCCGGTCTTGTACCGCCTCATCTTCTGAAGGCTACGCAGCCTCTTTTCTTGCCGCCTAGCTTGCTGCATTTCCTCGACCGTGGTGCCGACCGGTATTTCATCCTCTTGATAGCTGGCCCAGGACTTGAGGGCCTGTAGAAACGTGTTTTTGGACGAATTAGCCCAGCTTATTTGCTCAAGGAAATCTCTAACATCGGATCTATCGAACCCCTTTGCCGAAATGCGCTCCTCCTTCAACCACTCATGAAATGAGTTGAGGAGGGAGCGGTAAGTCTTTGCCGCCTTGACGCTGCCCACGGCCTCGAGTTCGTTCAGGAAATTCTCGAAGACGTTAGACATACTTGGCCTCCTTTCTTTCCTCCGCTTTGTGCTCCAAGGCCATCGACATTGCCTTATCTAAGGCGAAATCAAAGACTTCTGCCTCGAGGCGGTTGCGAATCTCTGCGTACATTTGTCCCCGCGTGAAGCTATGCTCCTCACCCCTAATTGTCCAAGTCGTTGGAGCGTCCTGTCCTTCGTCCAGGAGCGTGTTGAAAATCTGAGAAATCGTTGGTGAGTCGGGGTGGTGGAAATAGCGGACCTTTGCACCTCTACCCAAGGTCGCCTTTCGAAAAAGCGCTTGGAGTTTTATTCTCTTTTCTTCCTCACCCTCTATTTCTTCCCCGTCTATCGTGATTTGGACCTCCGAAAGGTTGGGGTCCTCTGACAACCGTGCCAAATTTCTTGATAGTTCTCTCTGCTTTTCCAAGATGTTTTCGGCCCACAATTTGGAAACTTTTGTCATTTTGTTTCTCACCCCCTCCTCGAACCTTTCAAAAGATACCACCTGAATCTTCCATAATTATATGATATCTGTGCTCCTCCCCTTTCAGGCAAAGTTTGCAGATAGAGACCCTCACTCCAAGAACCATATCCACGGCATCGTACATCCTTTCAACCATGTCCTCATAGCTGCCGCACCTGATGCAGCGTCTCAAATTCTTCCCTCCAATTTCCGGATTTCTCGAGCGGTGAGGTCGATGTCCTCTTTCTCTATTTCGCGGGCTTCGAGAAAGTCCGAGTGAAACCAGAGCTCCGGGGGGATCGGCAGCAAGCAAGTGGGTTCCCAGGGGAGTGAAAGGGGGCCTATCTTCAGTTTTAAATAAACATGATCTTCCCGATCATTCAGTTCGGCTTCCCAAAAGCTAACGTCAAAACCCAACCTCTTGAAAAACTGGGCCTGTCTTATGCTCATGTGTTTGCAGTCAAAGGTGCCGAGAGAGTATCCGACGCAATGCTGGTAGAGGCTAGCCGAAAGCCATGCGGCCACGATTAAGAGAAAAACGGGCGTAATCACTTCTTCTCCCCCCGAAGTTTGTACCTATTTTTGGATGGGGCGACCTCTCGGAGCCGGGGGGAATTGCTGCATACGATGCCGACTGTCTGAGGGGCGATATCGAGCGCGGAGGAAATTTCTTGAACAGTCTCTCCTAGCTCTCCTTCATTTTTCTCGAGGTGATCGACCAAATCTTCCTCATATTTGTCGATGAAAGATTCAATCATTGACTCAGATCGGCTCACGATACCCCTCCGATCATCCTTTCCAGATCTCCGATTTCTTTCTCGATGGCGTCCCAGTCGGCCGGCCTCAACTCCTTCTCCTCCTCATCGAACCGGTGGCAGCCCGCAACCTTGAATTTAAAATCCAATTTGCTGAGGAGTTGGAGAAAGAATATCGCGCCTTTGAAATCGGCCTCTTGATTAAAGCTGACTTCGAGCTCGTCGTTGACGGAATCGACAATAGCGAAGGAGGGGACTACGAGCCGCGCCGAGAAAGTGAGATTTGAGTCGGTATAGAAATGGTATTTCCATCCGAGCCGATCGAGTTTGGCAGCTAGTTTTTCAAGCATTAATCTACCCCCTCATCGAGCATATACCTGGCGAAATCCTTTTCCGGATCCGGCGATTTCTTCAGGAGATTTTTCTCGTAGAGGGATTCTAGCTCGTTCTTGGCCTTATCATCAGGAATACCTAATTCGTCCGCGACGTCGTAGTGTGAGTAGGCCATTCCTGGATCCATGAACTCGAGTATATCTTTTTTAGGAGAACTTTGCTGGTCCAGGTGGTCAAGGGTTCTGTTTTTTTGTTTATAGTAATCTAACCCCCAATCTTCTATTTCTTCTTCCTCGTATTGCGATAATAAAAAAGAGAAAGGTTGGACCACTTGGACCAAACCCTTCTTTTTGACAAACTCCGGCTTGAGTGTGAATCCCTTATAGCAATGCACCCGGCCATGTTCATCGGTCCGAGGCCGGGAGCTGCTCACGCCGTGGCTTTTCAGCTTCTTTGTTAAGGGTCCGGGGCTTAGAAAGGTGTAGTCATTCTCTGCACAGAATTTATGATAAGCTTGCCGTACAATTTCTTTCGGGATTTCAAAATCCTTTTCCTCGATACACCAATCATCCAGGAACTCTCTAACCGGATCGCTTTCCCTCTCCCAGAGCCGCCTCTTTTTCTTAATACTCCGTTCTCCCGTGAATTTTTTCTGCTCAAGTACGCGGTCCAAGCCGTCTAAGGCCCAGTTCAAAAGTCCGGAAAATTCTTCTTCGGTTTTCAATGGATCCGGAAGTTCTGGGTCTTTTTCCTTGAAGCCTTCCTTTTCTAGCTCCCCCTCATCGGCTGTAAACGTGTAAGGGAAGTTTATGATTATCCACCGGCGGTAGAATGACCTAGTCTTATCGGTTGTTTCTGGAAGTTCATTCGCGGAAAACCAGGGCGTTGCGTAACATTTGAAATGAAAAGCATCTTGGTTCTTGTGTTGCGCCCGTATCTGGTCCTCTCCCACCAGTTTTTTGAACCGGCCCGAATGTTTTATCTTCCTATCGCTGATATCCGCACAGAAGTTCCCGAGCTTTCCGAAAAGGTCTGCGGACGCAAATTTGTCATAAATTAAATCTGCAAGATCCACCGAGGCTGTGTTTTCGCGTCCCAGGAAGTCGTGTATCAGATCGAAAAGTGTAGATCGTCCGTTTCCACCTGGACCCAAACCCATGAAAGCTTTGTTCAACGGATTCTCTCTCAATAAGGTGTAGCCTATCATTTCTTGGATTTTTTTAACGTTCTTACCGCCAGCCACGATGTCTTTGATAAATTCTTTAATCTTGGGACATTCTGCTTCGGGATCGTACTTTACAGGAATTTTTGTCATGATCAGAAATTCGGGATCGAAATCTTCTAGTTCCCTAGTTTCGAGATTCAATACTCCGTTCTCGACACCGACCAGCCCCTTTCTCGCTCCGAAGTCTTCCATCGGGTGTTGAGTATCTCTCTTGATATATCCTACCGCTTCTTTCACCCTCTGATTTTTCGAGTCTTCGCCCAATCTCTTTTGCGCTTCTCTACCTACTACTGCCTCCCCCTTTCTCTGATAAACACCATTTCTATAAACGTAGAGTTCGTTCGATTCTTCCATTGTGGCGAAATGATAATCTGCTAGAATGTCGTCCCCTAAAAGTTTCGGGACGAATTTCGTCTTATTTTCTCCGACTTTTTTAAAATATCTCTTATCTCGATTGTGTTCAAATCCTCGAGATTCTAGCTCCCTTAAGATCTGGTTATACTTTGCTGGTTTCCGCGCTATCGGGAAAACTTCCTTAGTTTCGGGGTCTTCTTCCCCGTCTTTTTCTACTTCAATCAGATCTTCTTTATCAATAACCCCGAAAGCTAGGCCGGCTTTTATGATTCCTGAATGCGGTGTTTGATCGTAGGTTTCCCCTCCCCCTCCCGGTATTTCAGTATCAGCATCGGGGATAAGAATAGGTATTTTGTAGCCGTACTCTTGCCTTAAAAGCTCAACTGCCTTCCACCAATCACTCCCCTCCAAGCTTTCATTACAGGACGAAATTAGCCCAAATTCACGAGCTGCAAACTTTACTGGACCACCGCCGGTGTTGCCCTCGTTTATGTCTATGAACTTTTCGCGATCTGCAAAACAGGAAGTCCCGGTATCGCTTTCCCTCCAAGGGGGATCGAATCTCGGTGCTTGACCGTCCCTTTCGTCTGTTATGTGAGGGGAAACCATATCCCTCATGTCTATCGTGTCGATAACTGCAAGAATATCATCGAAGGAGTTTGTAACCGGGAAACCCTCGATCGATTCACCTTTCTCCCCTAACTCCCCCCGCCTTTCTTCCATTTTCCGCTTGTGCTCGAGGCGTTCTTCCTTCCTTTTCTCCCGCTTACGTTTGTCTTCCTCGTACCATTTCTCGAGACGTTCCTTCCAGGTCCCTTCGTAATCCGGCCAAAGTTGCCGGACCAAAGTCTCAATATCCGAGCTGTCGGCGTTCTGCGTCCGCAGCCATTCCTTTGTTTCTTGGATCACCCTATCCGCAGCCGGAGCTTGCTCTGAGTCGAAGTCCGGATTCTCGGGGTCGATTGGGTGGACCACAATATCCAAATCTTTGTGAATAGAAAGAGGGACCTTCATTAGACGGTTCTTGTTGTTCAGCATATCGGGATCCAGAATCCCCGAAGCTTCCGGGACTTCTTCCTTTACAGTCTCCCATATTTCCTCTAATCTTTCATTGAATCGGTCCGTGAGTTCGTCAAAAATCCTCCCTCTCTTTTCCCCGTCAAATTCCTTCCCTATCGGCTTGGTAACATCATGATGAATGAATGGATAGAATCCGCCGCCGGAGTCCAGGACGTTTATAGAATTGGGGGTCAGCTTCTCAAATTCTCTGACATAGATTTCCATCGATTTTTCAACTGTCCTCTTGATCCCATCTTCCTCACGCCTAGGCTTGATCTCTGATTTGAGATCGACATCGGAGAATAAAGTCATAAATTCAATATCAGAATATTCCGGAAGGGGGTTGCCCTGGACCGGATTATCGTCTTCGTCTTCCTTCCTCCAAACCTGTGAGGATTCCTTCACCTGAACAAATCCAGTTTCCGGATTGAGGAAGTTGAGCGTTGAATAGATCGATCTAACCCCCTCAGCCGCGTTTCTAACCAACTTTTCATAGTCCTTTGACAAATCGCCTTGAGTCGTTAGGAGCTTCGGCCTCCGGATATTTCCATCGAAACCCTGGGGATATTCGTACCAACCCTCACCGGGACCGTTGGATCCGACCCTCACGAAGCTGTCATTCTCTCCCCATTCCTTTATGAGAGATTCAGCCTTGCGATAGTGTTCTCTAATTTCTTCTTTCGATAGACTCAAAATATCACCCAAGATCGATAGTTATTTCGACGGGATCCTCGAGACAACGCCCGTTCCTAATATCCTCTCTATCAATACCGAATTTCTCTAAGAATTTAGTCGGTACCAATCCAACCTTTCCTTGGCATTTATTACAACGGATCCGAGCGTAGCGATCATCTTCGGTTTCACCGCCTATATTTTCCTTGTACCAAATTTCGCCAGTTATCCTGTAACTGGTAGAACTTTCACATTCGCAACAACTCAAGAAGAATCACCCCCATCTCGATCTATTCTCGGACAATTATCTACGGAACAATAGCCAATCGCCGAGTCGTGGTATCTACAGTTTGCTAAGCCCCTAGCGTCCACAAATCTATATTCGCAGCTATCGGCCACGTCCTCAAATAGCACAACGGGTCTCTCAGCCACTGTCCTCCCTCTCCCTTTTCACTCTTACTTCAAGTCCGGGCGTTCCTTCGACCATTATCGACCGTCGGCTCTCTACAACTATACCGTTGATTTTCTCAAGTTCTTCAATAATTTCGATTAATTTGTTTTGCCTCCCGCCAAGCGCCTTTAAAACAGCGTTTCCAAATTTGTCGAGGGAGAATAAAGCCGCTTTAAGATAGGATTCGGTCTCCTTATTTGCTATTCTTACTTCCCCGTTCTCCATTTTCCGTTTCCCCCTCAATCAGCCCTTTCTCCTGGGCGAAATCGTAAAGAATCTGAAAAGACTCAGAGCGCGGCTCACTTGCCATTCATTTCCTCCTCCACCCTTTTTCGAATTTCTTCTTCGTTGAAAGGCTGGACCTTCACAACCTCTCCTGAGAAAACCACTTCTACTTTATCCCCCCGCTCGATATTGTTGAGCTTGAGGTATTCGGCCGGTAGAGTAATGCCGGTGGACTCTCCGATTTGGAGAACCCTTCTCAAATCCTTGCCCGCTTTCATTCTACCGTTTTCTACTGTGATGTTCTAAGTACTTATAAAGGTAGGAAACTTTACCTAAGTTTAATGTGGATTAAAAGGGATAATATTCGAAGTACTTATAAGGTGTAAACAATGTAAATACTAAGTGATTATAATGCATGAAGGCAGGCCACCTCAATCGTTTAAAAAAAGAGAATTGAGGCCAAGTGAACGCAAAATAATAGAAGCCCTTGAGGAAAAGGAAGGAATCTTTACGGAAGTTCTCGAGAGAGTCGATATTTCAAAAGCTACCTTCTCGAAATCACTTCAAGATCTAGAAGAAAAGAATAAGGTTACGAGGTACTACGATTCAGGAAAAGTGATTATTCGATTAACTGAGGAAGCAGCAGACCCAGTTGAAAGAGTTCTCCGCAGGCTAGATAGAATAACTGAACGATCAGTTCTTAATCTTGACAAGGGTAGGAGTATTCTTTCAGATGAAATCATAGAATGGTCCCAAACCGCCGGCAATCTTGAGTGGACAACATTGGTACCAAAAGAGGAGTACGAAAAGGGAGTACGAGGAATGTTTATTGATAAAACCGAACAAGCTGAGGTTTTAGTTCAAGGTATTTATGTAGAAAAGGAAGACTTGGGTGAGGTAGCTGAAAACGTCGGAGTAGAAGAAACTGAAAAGTCTGAAGGTACCTTTTCGCTAGAATTGCCTTTTCTCGCTGCTTTGGCGCGGTGGGAGATCGAACAATCTGTATTGGGCAATAAACCGAAACTGCATTACCCCCCGGCACCGGAATTTGAAGAACTCTATAAATCCATCGATAAATTGAAAGATGGAGGAGAAATAACCCTACCCGTTACGAGAACGGCGGATAAGAACGGTGTCAAGAATCAAGAAATAGAAGAAATATTGGATTGGATTTCCCCCTTAATCAATCCTCCCCACTTCGATAGACCTAATTTTGCAGCCGAATTTTGCCTCCGGGAAGCACGAAGTTGGGTGAATGACCTACTCAAGCTCACAGATATTGTTTTGGAAAGAGAAGAAGGAAGCTTCCTTCAAAGGTTCAAAGAAGTCTTTGAAGGAGGTGAATAACCCAAAATGGTAGATCCCCAAGCATTGGCCGAGGATTCCTTGATCGAGGAAGATTTTCTTATCGAGCTAAAGGCCAACGGGATGGCCGACAACACCTTGACCAACTACCAGCAAGCGATCGAAACCCTGGGAGAGTTGGAGAAAGAGCCTCGAGACTTGAAGAAGAAAGACCTAATCACATGGTCTGCGGATACCCTCGAAGGTTACGCGGAATCCACGACCCACATCTACAAGGCTTACGTCAAGCGCTATCTCAAGTGGCTCAAGACCGGAGATCTGAACGGTGGCGAATATCCCGACTGTGTTAAGTGGATCAAGACAGGTCGGAAAAACCAGGACCTGCCGAAGGAGATACTGAGCCACGAAGAAATCAAGGAGCTTGCCCAGATCACCGACAACCAGAGGGACAGGACCATGATATGGGTAGGTTACGAGAGCGGAGCCAGGCCCGGTGAATTGCTGGACATGAAGATAAAGGACGTGGAATTTGACGAGTACGGCGCTAAGATAATGGTGGACGGCAAGACCGGCGAAAGAAGGATCCGGCTAGTCGAGTCGGTCCCCGATCTCAAGAACTGGTTATCCATGCACCCTGAGGGGGACGATCCGGGAGCTTCCCTTTGGCCTAGCAGACGTAGTGATTCCTTGTCCTATCCGGCCTTCTGGAAGAATCTGAAGAAGTACGCCGAAAAGTCGGAGGTAGAGAAGAACGTCCATCCCCATCTTTTGAGACATTCCAGGGCCACACATTTGGCAGCCCAGGGAATGAACGAGTCCCAAATGAGGGAGATTTTCGGCTGGTCCAAGGACAGCAGGATGCCCAGCATTTATGTGCATTTGAGTGGAAGGGACACGGATTCGGCGGTTTTGGGAATGTACGGCATCGAGGTTGACGAATCGGAAAACCAGCTTGAGATGGGAGTCAGGGAATGTTCTTTCTGTGGACACGAAAATTCGCCCAACGCAAAGTTCTGTGAGGAGTGCAACGGACCCCTCGATTCACAAGCTGCCAAACGAGCGGACTCCAAGGAGAGAAAGGAAGACGGCCACGTTCAGGAGTTCCTTAAGTTTCTCAGGGAGGAGCACCCGGAGACCCTTCTGGACTTCTACGAGAAGAAGGAGAACGTGGAGGAGCTTCGAGAGCTGAGCGGATCCGAGGCCGAAGGATAGCTTGGGGATAGGGATTATTTTTTGGTCTTTTCAAGACCTCTACTAATCAGAAAGCTTATAACAGAAAAATCTTCTATTCAATGTAAAATGCCGTACCAAATATCAATCCAGAAAGAGATTTGCATCGGATGTGGCAATTGTGCTGAAGCCTGTCCAGCCACTACTGCTAGGAAAATTAAGTCCATTGAGAATGGGGATGACTCCGAGTTCGAACCAATTCTTAAAGTTGAACACGGCTCTTCCGAACTCATAGATGAGGATGGTTGTGGGCTTTGTGGCGTCTGTATAGTTGCATGCCCATCAGGTGCTATAGATATTAAGGAGGAATGATTTTGTCACCTATGGAAGTTACGCTTTCTACAGGGAGAACACTTCAACAAGGAATAGGTTCTGAGAAGGGAAAGGAATCAGATGAATATACAAATGCGACAGAGACCCTCTATATGGATCCGGAGGATATGAAAGAATTAGGAGTTCATTTGAAAGACCCAGTCAAGTTAAAAACAGATAGTGGAGAAGTAGTTCTTAGAGCCAACAAATCTCCGGACGCGCCCCATGAAGGGATAGTGTTTATCCCTTACGGTCCTTGGGCTAATAAGGTAATCGGCACGGCTACAGATTCACAGGGGATGCCAGATTTCAAGAATATTACAGCTAAAGTGGAGAAGACTTCTGAAAGGCCAGTCTCTTTAGATGAGATAACAGCGGGAGACGGAACGGAATAATTTTTCACCTTAATCAATATTTTTATGAATCTATTCTTCCATGGAGCTTACCATCAGCTATTTACTTCTTTTGCAGAGCGACGATGAAAATATTACTATTTCAATCTTACATAAGCCTTTTATAACGCTGTTATAATATATTGAACCCCAAAGAAAGCCTACAATTTCCAAAGGAATTATTAATAACAATTACATTCTAAACTCAAAGGCGATGGATAAAATGGGAAAACAAAATTCTGTCAGGGAGGGGGAAAATTAGATGGCAAATAACCCACAGCCTGATTTAGATCTTAGGGAAGAAATTATGGAGAGGCTGGGAGAGGATATCAGTGTATGTTATCAATGTGGAGGATGTACTGGAGTTTGCCCTTGGGGATTAGTAGGTAGGGATTTCAACCCAAGAGTTCTAGTTAGAAGGAGCCAATTAGGCCTCGGCGATTTGATTTCAGATGACATATGGTTCTGCACAACATGTAATGAATGTGTCGATCAGTGTCCTCATCAGGTAGATATGCCCTTTGTTATGAGTAGTATAAGAAGCCTGAGTGTAGAACAAGCTAAGATGCCTGGAGAGCTTCAGGATGCCCTGGAAAGCATGTTTAGGCTTGGAAACCCTTGGAGCGGCAGTGTAAGGAAGAGGACTGAATGGACTGAGGGCGTTGAGGTCCCGGATTATGAAGATCAAGACATGCTTTGGTGGGTATGTTGTACCCCTGCTTACGATGATAGGAATCAAGATGTTGCCGAAGCTATTGCTGGAATACTAAACTTTTTGGATGCGAGTTATGGAATAGTTGGAAGAGATGAAAAATGTTGCGGAAATTCAGCTCGAAGGATGGGTGAGGAAGGGCTATTTCAAGAATTAAGAGAAGAAAACATGAAGACCATTGGAAAAGCTGGAGCGGAAAAAATACTCACAACGTCACCCCATTGTTATAATGCTTTCAAAAATGAATACCCAGACCTTGATGCAGATGTTATTCATTATACTCAGTATCTAAATAGAAGAAAGAATGATTTGGAATTTCTGGATGATTTTGATAAGAAGGTTGCTTACAAGGACCCCTGTTACCTTGGAAGACATAATGATGTTTATGAGGAACCTCGGGAACTTCTTAAAAGCATTCCTGGCCTTGAATTAGTAGAGATGGATAAAAATAGAGAAACTGCACTTTGTTGCGGAGGTGGAGGCGGCAGAATATGGGCCGAGACAGACCCTCAAGAAAGGTTCTCAAATATTGGAGTAGAGGATGCGCTTGACGTCGGCGCCGATGTCTTGGCTACGGCTTGTCCATACTGCACCATGAATTTTGAGGACAGCGTTAAAACTCTCGACGCGGAAGACGATATTGAAATAATGGATGTAGCTGAAATAATTTGGAGCGTGATTTAAGGAGGTAAGTAACATGACTGAGGAAGGAGAAGAAAAAGAGGAAAGAATTGGTGTATATATCTGCCACTGTGGAACCAACATTGCTGGAACGATAGACGTAGATGATGTTACCGAATTCGCTTCAAAGTTGGATGACGTCGTAGTGGCCAAAAATTACGAATTCATGTGTTCGGATCCCGGTCAGGACATGATAAGGGAAGATATAGAGGAAGAAGGCCTGACTAAGGTCGTAGTTTCTGCGTGTTCACCTACTCTTCACGAAGATACCTTCCAGAATGTTATCCAGTCAAAGGGACTGAATCGGTTCCTTTACCAACAGGCTAACATTCGGGAACACTGCTCTTGGGTTGCTGAAGACGAGGAGGAGGCCACCGAGAAGGCTAAGAAACTAGTCAGGGCAGCGGTAAGCAGGGTCAGAGAACAGGAACCAATCGAAGTCCGTGAGGTTGGAGTTACCCCTAAATCGATGGTTATCGGCGGTGGAATTGCTGGAATTGAAGCTGCTCTAGACATTGCAGAGTCGGGGAAGGAAGTCTATCTCGTCGAGAAGACTCCCAGTATAGGAGGCCATATGGCTCAACTGGACAAGACCTTCCCGACACTAGACTGTTCTTCCTGCATTTTGACTCCGAAGATGAGTGATGTAGGGCACGATTCAAGAATAAATCTCATGACTTATAGTGAGGTAGAGTCCGTTGAAGGACATCCAGGTAATTACAATGTTAAGGTCAGGCACAAAGCAAGGAAAGTTACGGATGATTGTACGGGCTGTGCGGAATGTGAAGATGTCTGTCCTATCAGTGTGCCGGACGAGTTTAATGAGGGACTAGACGTTAGGAAAGCCATTTACCAGCCTTTCCCGCAGGCGGTTCCCATTACTTATGCTATCGATTCGGATCATTGCATCGAATGTGGTCTCTGCGACGAAGCTTGTAAGGAAGAGGGGCCGGATGCCGTAAGACTCGATCAGGAAGATGAGATAGAGGAGATTGAGGTTGGAAATATTATCATCGCGACTGGATATGAGCTGATGGATCCAAGCGCGATTGAACGGTATGGATATAGCGAATACGACAATGTTTTCACAGCCCTGGAAATCGAGAGAATGGTCGATGCTACCGGGCCGACCGGAGGAGAGATTGTAACCGCCGAAGGTGAGGAACCCGAGAGCGTAGTTATTGTGCACTGTGTCGGCAGTCGTGATGAAAACTATAACGAATACTGTTCGAGAGTGTGCTGCATGTATTCGATGAAACTCGCGCATCTAATCAAGGATGAGACTGATGCCAATGTATTCGAGCTTTACATGGACATTCGTTCGTTCGGTAAAGGGTATGAAGAGTTCTATAACAGAGTTAAAGATGAAAACATTTTATTTGTCCGAGGCAAATCGGGAGCCATAAACGTGGAGGAGGATGGTGAAGGACTGCTGGTCGATTGCGAGGACACTCTCCTCAGTGAACGAATTTCTATTCCGGCGGACATGGTGATTTTGGCCCCCGCTATAGAACCTACTTCAGATGCCAAGGAAATAGCGAATAAGTTCACTATCAGCACGAGCGAAGATGGATTCTTAATGGAGCGACATCCCAAGTTAGCGCCGGTTAACACCATGAGTGATGGAATATTCCTTGCCGGCACATGTCAGGCCCCGAAGGACATTCCTGATACCGTGGCTCAGGGAGCAGGAGCTGCCGAGGAGGCGGTTTCTATGATAGATGCGGGCACCCTTGAACTGGAACCTTACAGTTCGGAGATTGATGAGGATATCTGTGCCGGCTGTAAGACATGTGTTTCAGTTTGTCCATTTGACGCTGCTAAATTTGATGAAGAAAAGGGAGTTGCAAAAATAGAAGGGACTCTTTGTAAAGGATGCGGAACTTGCGTAGCAGCCTGTCCTTCAGGAGCCGCAACTCAATATGGATATAATGATAAACAAATCACCGCCGAGATTTTGGCTAATACAGAGGAGGTAGAATCATGAGCGACTTCAAACCGACGATAGTCGGATTGTTGTGCCGTTGGTGCACATATCAGGCTGCCGATACTGCAGGTACTAGTAGAATGAAATATCCTCAAAGGTTAACCCCGATTAGGGTTCAGTGTTCGGGAAGAGTAGATCCTACCTTTGTTCTTAAAGCCTTCCAGAATGGAGCTGACGGAGTTTTCATTGGCGGATGTCACCCAGGCGAATGCCACTATGAAGAGGGAAATTATAACACGATGGGGAGGGTTCCAATTCTAAAACGTCTACTTAAACAATTTGGTATAGAGGAAGATCGAGTCAGGCTTAGGTGGATATCTGCAGCTGAACCGAACAAGTTTAAGGATGAAGTAACTGACTTTACTGAAGAGATTGAAGAACTCGGACCTCTTGACTGGGATGAGGTGGAAATATGAGTGATGATAAACTAAACTTTGCGTTCTACTGGGCGGCCAGTTGTGGTGGCTGCGAGGTGGTGGTCCTAGACATCGATGAAAAGATTCTCGATGTAGTCGAGGCCGCGGAAATAACCTTCTGGCCCTGTGCCATGGACTTCAAGTACGACGACGTGGAGGCCATGGATGAAGACGAGATCGATGTATGTTTCTTTAACGGAGCGATTAGGACCGAGGAGAACCAAGAGATAGCGGAGCTCTTGAGAGATAAATCCAAGGTCATGGTTGCCTTCGGCTCATGTTCAGCTCTAGGCGGAATCCCGGGCCTAGGAAATGACACGAATAAGGAAGAAATCTATGAGAAATCCTATATTTCCTCATTTTCGACGGTTAACGATGATGAAATTTTCCCGGAGAAGGAGACCGAGGTAGAGGAAGGCACTTTAACTATTCCAGGGTTCCGCGATTTTGTTAAGGCTCTCGACCAAGTTGTCGACGTAGATTATTACCTCCCCGGTTGCCCGACAAATCCTGATTTAATTGTGAAGGCCGTAGAGGCGATTGTCGAGGGAGAACTCCCGCCCAAGGGAACGAACCTAGCGACCCTGTCGGGAAAGAAGACTGTTTGTGATGAATGCGATCGTGAGCTTGCTGATGAGAAGAGCATCAAGGAGTTCAAAAGAATCCCATTAGCTGAAGATAACGGCGAAGATTGCCTGCTTGAACAGGGCATCATTTGTATGGGTCCTGCTACCCAAGCAGGTTGCGGTGCGAGATGCACTGATGCTAATTTCCCATGTAGAGGATGCTTTGGACCTCCCGTGACTGTAGAGGACCAAGGAGCGAAAATGGTAAGCCTTCTAGGCTCCTTGATAGATTCGAAGGATGAGGAGGAAATAGAAGAGATGATTGAAGATATTACTGACCCCCTGGGTACCTTTTATTCATACTCGCTTCCCAAATCATTACTAAAGAGGAGGAGATAAAAAATGGAAAAAGTAGAGATCGACCCGGTAACTAGGCTTGAGGGACATGCGAAAATTTCGATTTTCCTAAATGATGAAGATGACGTCGAGAGCGCCTATTTCCAAGCTCCAGAGCTAAGGGGTTTCGAGCAGTTCAGCATCGGAAGAAATGCCGAGGAGATGCCGAGGATAACCACCTCCATATGTGGAGTCTGTCCTGTAGCCCATCACATGGCTTCCGCTAAAGCTTTAGATGACCTTTATAATGTAGAGCCTACACCGACGGCTGAGAAGATTCGGAGATTAATATACAATACCTATAATTTCGAGGACCATCTTCTACATTTCTATTATCTCGGAGGACCGGATTTCATAGTTGGACCGGAGGCCGATCCTTCAAAAAGGAACGTTCTAGGTGTTATCGAAGAGGTAGGAATGGAGGTCGGAGAAAAGGTCATCAAGCACAGGTCCTATGGACAAAGTATAGTTAAGACTCTTGCAGGCGATGCTATACAGCCAGTAAGCTGCACAGCTGGAGGCGTGACAAAGGGCGTTACTGAAGAAGAGAGGCAAGATATATTGGAGAAAGCAGAGTCTTGCCTTGAATTCGCTAAATTTACTCTCGACGCTTTCAATGACATAGTTCTTGAAAATGAAGATTATGTAGAACTTATCAAGTCGGACCCGTTCACCCTAGATACAAACTACATGGGTTTGGTAGACGAGAATGGATATGACAACCTCTACGATGGGGAAGTTCGTGTCGTCGATACTGAAGGCGACGAGATAGTAAAATTCGAGGATCAGGATTACCTCGATCACATCGAGGAAAAAGTTCATGATACATGGACTTATCTCAAGTTCCCTTATCTGAAAGAGAAAGGATGGAACGGAATAGAGAGTGGAAAAGACAGCGGTATTTATAGAGTAGGCCCCCTTGCAAGGTTAAATGCTTCGGAAGGAATGTCTACACCGTTGGCTCAAGAAGAGCACGATAGAATGTACGAAGTTTTGGGTGGCAAACCTGTCCATGCTACTTTGGCATATCATTGGGCGAGACTTATAGAGGTCCTGTTCACGGCAGAGAGAATGGTAGAGTTAGCAAGCGATGAAAGTATAACGAACGATGATATCCGGAATATCCCGGACGAGACCCCCGATGAGGGAATTGGTGTAGATGAGGCCGCTCGAGGCACGCTTTATCATCATTACAAAACTGATGAAGATGGCGTTCTAGAAGATGTCAATCTAATTGTAGCAACCACCCATAATAACGGAGGAATTTGCATGGCAGTAGAGGAAGCCGCAAAGGGTGTAATAGACGGTGGAAATGTTACCCAGGGAGCCCTGAACAAGGTGGAGATGGCATTTAGGGCCCACGATCCATGTATTGCTTGCGCTACACACTCACTGCCCGGAAACATGCCTCTTGAATTATCAGTTTACGATTCCGACGGCGACGAAATAGCTAAGGGCAGCAAAAAGCTAAGTCAATAAGATGAATTTTCTCATTCTCGGAATCGGAAATGAGATAAAGTGCGATGATGCGGTAGGACTCATTGTCGCCAGAGAAATTTACAGTAGGATAGAGGATAAGAAATTAGTAGATTTGAAGCAAGCCTCAGCGGGAGGACTTCCAATCTTAGGGAAGATAAAAGGTTATGATAAGGTATTCGTAATTGATTCGGTCATGACAGAAGATGGAGAGCCTGGAAATTGGTATTCTCTGCCCCTCGAAGATGTCAAGGGTGGTTCCGGACGCATAGCCTCCCATTCTATCGATTTGAAAACTATGAAAAAGGTAGGTGAGGAGCTGGGGGAGTCTATGCCCGAAATTCAAGTATATGCAATTGAAGTAAAAGAGACTCTAAAGTTTAGTAAAAGCCTTACCAAGGAAGTTAAGAAAGCTTTGCCAGGAATTATTTCGGGAATATTGCACTCTATTAAGGAAGAAATATCGGACGTTTAGAATTAAAAATAAACTCTCGAAGAATCTATATTTCCGGTAGCTTTTTTACTTGGGGGAATATCTTCTTTAGATCCTTTACAAAGTTAGTTTGGAGGATTTTCTCCGGACTTCCAATTGCTTCTTCCAGCTTCGGGTCGAAATCGATTATTCCGAGGTGAGGGACTCCTAGATCCTCAACATCATCTTTAATGGAAGGAGAACTTTCGGTTTTCATATTTTCTATTATCCCAGCAATAGGAACATTTAGTTCATTGAGTATCTGAACGAGTTTATCCACGGTGCTCAAAGCCACCCTTGAGGGGGTTGTTATTATCAAGAACTTCGATTTTTTCATGAGTTGAAGGGTATCCAGAATTTCGTTTCCAACTCCGGGAGGCATATCTACAAACAAATAATCCAGATCTCCCCATCTTGTTATCGTAAGAATTTCTCGAATGGCTTCGGAAATATCGGTCCCCCGAAGGGGGGAAGGTTTGTCACCAGAATAATAGACGGTAGACATAAACTTGATGTTTTCTACCTTGGGGGGAATTACCCCCTTGTCTTCTTCGGGGAAGTCATAGTCTTGCGCTCCTAAAATTACATGGGCGGATGGACCATGAAGATCCAGATCTAAAAGCCCTACCTCGTAATTTTTTTGAGAGGTAATAAGTGCGCTCGTTGAGGCGATTAGACTCTTTCCTACTCCTCCTTTGCCACTGGCCACCGGAATTATATTATCGACCCTTTCCAGCCTTTCCTTGATTAACTTTATTCTAGGATCCATCCGATCACCTTTCGAGCTCGACGGAGTCTATCCAGACACCTCGGCCCTCCTTAATTTCAAAGTCGGGGCTATCGCAGTTCGGACATCGAATGTAAGTGTGCGCTAGGTCCGGGAGAAAATGAATGGATTCCGCTTCCTCTTCTGAGAGTTCTTCCTCCGCTTTATCGAATTCCCATATCTCTCCACATGCTCGGCATTCCAGCGTGGCGCTTTCTCTCTCAATTTCTACCTCGCTACCCTCGGCCAGCGTCCCCTTTGAGGTCTCTTCTAAGGCAACTTCAAAGATTTCTCGCTCTACCTGCTGTAAATCTCCAATTTTTATCTTTATTTTAGCTATATTTTCAGCGTCATTATCCTCGGCAACGGATACTGCGGTTGATATTACTCCTTTGGCTAAAGCCCATTCATGCATTTTTATCTCCGTGTCAAGAGAGTGTAGTTTTGGCTAAAAAATTACCCCACTGGTAATTTGGAGCTAATGTTTTTCCTTACTTTAACCCGAACATCTTCATGAATATTTTCCGGTAATCCAATTCTTGAGACCCCCGATCTCCTCTGAATTCATTATCTCTTTTGTCGGAGAAGACACCTTCCCAATCAAAGATTGGGTGGGTGATG
>CAYNPN010000003.1:0-82702 GCA_964399085.1 Hadarchaeota archaeon (SeqCode)
GCGAATGGGTGGAAGCCCCTGCCTAATCGGAGATTAGGAAGGGGAGGATGTCACGGTGCACAAATTGTAGGCCATGGCGGGTTTGACAAACGCATCGATGTTTTTAGCACGGCTACCAAATCGGGTTTGGACGTTTTCGAACTTCAGGAATTGGACTTGGCCTATGCGCCACCTTTTTCTTCGGCAAATGATCCTGTGAACGTGGCCGGTTTCGTTGCGGGAAATATAGTCAATGGAATTGTAGATGTGACTCATTGGCACGAGGTGGATTCTTTGGAAGATGAAAATACTGTCATTCTCGACGTTAGATCAGATATGGAAAGGTTGGGAGGTTACATCGAAAATTCCAAACACATACCGTTAGATCGCCTCAGGGACAGGCTAGATGAACTCCCGAGGGATAAGACGATTGTTCCACACTGTAGCCTCGGCCTCCGATCCTATATCGCGTCTCGGATACTGCTTCAGAATGGTTATGATGCGAAGAATCTGAGCGGGGGTTACGGAATCTATAGCGCCGTGAAGAGAAATCGAGGAGAGGATTACCCAGCGATGACCTGCGCTATCGAGTGAATTGGTTGAAATAATTTTTACCACTGCAGAATTTAATTTTAGGAAAGGTTCATAAAGCAGAGGTGAAGTCATGATTACTGAAACAGTTAAAGATTTGGCGAAGGAAGAGGGTGCGGATTTAGTTGGCATTTGTTCTGAAGATGAACTTGAAACAAGTGAGGAAAGAGTCAGGAGGATAATGCCCGATGTGGAGAACATAATTGTGGTCGCCCTCAGGCACTTCAAACCCGTATTTGAGACCGATAATATCCGAATGGCTCAATATAACGTCTATACCCTCTATCACGAGTTGGATGAAATTACCTACCAGATAGCCAAATTTTTGGACGATAATGGTAGCAAAGCGATACCAGTTTCCCCGTACCTACCCGTAGAAATGAGTTCTGAAACCCAAGGCCTAGTGGGAGATGTTTCCCACCGACATGCTGCAGTTCAGGCAGGCCTCGGTGAAATTGGATTAAATGGACTATTGATAACGCCCGAATATGGACCCAGAGTTCGGTTAGCAAGCATCGTTACGGATGCGGAGCTTGAATCGGATGAAAGGTTTGAGAGAGAACTTTGCACTTGGGAAGAGTGCGCTGAATGTGTTGAAGCTTGCCCTGCAAATGCCATTGAGGTGGATGGAAATGTTCAGGTCGGAAAATGTGCAAAGCAGGTCCTGAAGCATGGCGTCCCCGGACTGATGGAAAGGGCAAGCGAGTTTGCTGAAGAGGAGGCTGACTGGAGCGATTTGAAGGAATTCACTGCGGACCCCGATTTTTGGGAAATTTGGCAGGCTGCTACTTCCTCGATGTTTTACGATTGTTTTGAATGCGTGAAAAATTGTCCCGTCGGCGAAAGTTGAAATAGGAACCGAAAATATAGATCGTCGACCTTCCTAGGTCGTTGGGGACCCCTTCTTTAGGTAGAGGAAATGGTTACTACTATCTTCAGTTCCTAGCTGTTCTATTGAAGAGCCATACTCCTAGGGCATATAAACCAACTGCAAACCCAGCCAAGATCAAGAGGTTATGGATAATCCCTCCCAGTCCAGTCCCGACGAGCATTACCTGTCTGATTGCGTTGTTCGCATAGGTTAAGGGATAAATGTAGGCTATGAACTGAACATACGAGGGCATTGCAGAGACGGGAAAGAACACACCGGAGACGAACATGGCGGGCAAGATTACCATCATTGAGATTTCACCGTAAGTAGATTCATCTTCCGCAGCCGCTGAAAGAGCAAGGCCTATGCCCACCGAAGCCACTGTTATGAGGACTACTATTAAGCCTACTAGGAGCCAAGAACCGTTCATGGCGACGTTGAAGATGAACGAAATTGCGAAGATAATGATGAAGGCCCGTATTAATTGAACGGCCACGGAGTAAGCGGTCTTACCCGCTATTATATCATTTGAGCTAGCGGGGGTCATTGCCAACCTGTCCATGGTTCCTTCTTCTTTCTCTCCAGCAAGGGCCCTCCCCGTGCCTTGACCAGCGCCGAAAAATATTGTCAAGACAATTATTGCGGGAGCGAGAAAGTCCATATATTCCAGGTCTCCGTAGGCTTGAGATGCCTCTACCGGTGGATCTCCGCCCCGAAGTTCAGTGACTACACTTTTGATTCCTTCGAAGACTCGGCTTCTCATCTGCTGGCTTTTTGTAGGGTCAGCCAATACCTCTATGTTTCCAATATTGGAAGAAATACTGAAATTATCCGGGACGAGGGCAACGGCATCGTATCTACCCTTTTCCACCAATGTTTGAGCCTCTTCTTTGGATAAGTCGTTGTTTATAGTGACCTCGAACATATTGGATCTGTTTTCAGAAGCTAGCATGGCCTTTTCAAAGGACATTGCACCTATGGATTTTGGATTTTCCTCCCAAATCAGGACATTCACTCCGGATATTTGTCCTCCTAGCCCGGCCCCGAAGAAGAAAATCATGAGCATAGGGAACAGAAATATAGCCAGCAACCTACCCCTCGTTCTGACTAGGTCCAGAGCGTCTTTCTTGAATATATGCTTTATTTTATCAGGATCCATCTAATCACCTTCGGTCAGATGTATGAAGGCATCCTCGAGGGTCTTTTCCCTAGTTTCTATTCCTTCTAGCGGAATTCCACTATTTCTTATAAGATTGGGGAACTCTGAGAGTGCCTTTTTTCGGTTGTTTGTTATTATCCTCAGCCTGCTGTCATAATATTCAATACTCTCCACCAGCTCGTTCTCCTCCAAGAGGGTGCCGGTTTTATCGCTGTATTCGGCAGGAATGAAAATCTCGATGGCCTCTCCACCCTCAACAACCCGTTTGAGGGTCCGAGGAGTATCGACCTCGGCTAGTCTTCCATCCCTCATTATCCCTACTCTATCGGAAAGTGCATCTGCTTCCTCCATTATGTGAGTATTGATAAGGACAGTAACTCCCTCCTCGTTTAGATCCTCGATAAGATTCCAGAGTCTCCTCCGAGTCTGGGGATCGAGACCCGTAGTAGGCTCGTCGAGTAGAAGAAGTTTGGGCCTGTGAATCAGGCCGGCGGCAAGCGAAAGTCTCTGTTTCATACCACCGGAGAATCCATCTACGAGACTATCCTTTCTATCCTTGAGATTTACCAGTTTTAGGAGTTCCTCTATCCTTTCATCCGCTTTTTCTTTCGGCACGTTGTAAAGTGAAGCCATGAGTTCTAGAGTTTCCTTTGCAGTAAGCTTATCGTAAAGTCCCGTGGCCTGTGGCACGAGACCGAGTATTTCCCTAACTTTATCGGGCTCATTTTTAGTATCAAATCCATCGACCCTAATTGTCCCTTCCGTGGGGGGTTCCAGAGTCGTTATGATTCTGAACACCGTGGTCTTTCCGGCACCGTTTGGACCCAGTAGGCTGAATATTTCCCCTCTGTAGATATCAAGGTCTAAGTCGTCCACGGCAGTGATTGTTTCACTTCGGGAGGAGTAGGTTTTGGTGAGCCCCCTTATCTCCAGAATGTTGTCCTCCTGATGACTACTTTCCATATTATCATATCTCCTTTCTAAACCTCGAATATTGAGATTATATATTCCAAATCTTCCCTTTCCTCAGGCTTACTTTCTAATTTGACTTCTTTATCCAGATATTCGCCCGCTATTTTGACGTGACTGAGAGCGATTCCGGCGTCTATCTTGTTCATTTCCTCCAAGTTTCCAAAGCGATTTGCCAGCTTCTGAGCTAAGTCTCCTTTTTTATCGATGAACAGGTGGGCCCCATCCTTAAAAATTTCAAATCTCCAAGGTTGTTTGTTCATTGCGGACGGGGCAAGCCTGACTGCGTCGAGAATCGTTTTCCATTCTTCGGTAAGGTTTTCCATTCCCCCGGATATAATTTCTGGCAGTTCCTTTCTCTTAGCCTGCCCCGGATTTTCTCTGAATGCATTTTCTTCCTTTGGAAATCCCATTGCGATTATTGCCGGAATATTAAAATCATCTTTTAAGTCTAGAGATTTCCTCAATTCATCTTCATTGAAATGGCTTCCCAGCCAGCACGTTCCTATATTCATATCGGTAAGTTTGAGAACAAGAGGTTCGAGTCTATATCCAATATTTTCTAAATAGCCACTCTCCTTTTCCGAGGCTGAGACTATATAGTGTGGTGCTTTTACTCTTCCAATATTCCCGATTAGCCCCGAAATGGCATCATCTATTTTGTCATCCCGCCTGACTATGGAAATTTCAGTCTCAATCTTTTCGTAGAGGCCCTCTAGCCGATTCAGATACTTTTGGATTTCTTCCAGTTTTCCTCGGGAGAGTTCCTTATCGGAATAATTTCTTATCGATTTACGTTTGAAAATTGGATTATATAGTTCCATTTTAGATACCTCCGTCATGCTACTGTTCTATTCTTTTAGGAAAGATGGAATGAGATCTTGAAGCCCGAAAGGGAGTGAAGATTTTTCCCTGACCTTTGTCTGCCCTCCGAGTCCTGGGATAGAGAAAGATTCGATTTCACCTTCCTTCTTTTCCTTTTCAGGAAACTCCGTCGGGATATTTTCGGGTCCTTGCCCTATCCCTATCGTGTTTCCTATTCCGGCTACGAAAATGATATCCCCTTCCTCCGTGCGATTTCGAATTGCTGTCTTAATTTCCTCGATAGCTCTGTCAGCCGATTTTGATAATGTCTCTGTCATCGGGGTGATTGCTTCTTTAATACCCTCTTTAACTACGAATGCATCCAAGGGAATCTCTCGCTTTCTGGCCAACTCCTCTATCTTGTACTTTTCTGTAGGAGGGCCTCCGATGGCGGCACCCACTCCTTTTGCGATTTTCCCGCTTTCTTCTCCTTCCATCTTTGCCCCAGCGTCGATGATTATTATTCTGTCCGGTTCATGGTCCCGAGAGAGTTCCTCGATAAGTTCTCCGGGCTTCCCGACTCGGCCTCCGGGCCCTTTTGCCTTGATCACGAAGCCTTGCCTCCCTTCGATTTTTGTTTCGAGATAGACGGTATCGGGAACCATCTCCTCCGCCTCCGAACCATCCATAAGTTTACCCGCTACCATCGCTCCTATCCCGTCCCCGATGGGCTTCCCGTTTGCAAATGCTTCTGTGGCATCGGAGTAGGCCTCCGCAGTTTTCTCAAGCTCTGGTAATTGCATCTGAAGCATCTGGACTAGTTGCATGCTTTGAGTCTTTTCTGCGACTTCGATATAGTGCCGCACGACTTTGTAGATAGAGTAAACTGATGCCGCGCCTTCCACACCCATTTCTAGATTTGCTAATTCCTCTTCTTCAGCCTCAGGGGCCATTCTCCGAATCTCATTCTCATATCTCATTTTTCTGACATCTAGTAGATGTTCGAGACGGTTAATCACCCCTGATGGGTCCTCCGAAACGGGATTTATTGTAAAGAACTCCAAAAAATCTCCAAGCTCGTCTTTGATTTCGTCTAGGGATTTTCCGTGTTCGGTTATCTCTCCATGAACAGTTTTCCTTGAATTTTCGGACCAACTCTTGAGTTTATCCAGAGACTGCTTAGCGCCACGGATTGCGAAAAAGGATTGTAAGCCCATAAGCTGTGGCATGAATAACATATATAGTACTGAAATCCCTCCGAAAAGGAGTAACCAAATAAGAATATTTTCGGGGGTAAAGTCGAAGAACATTGGAATGGATTTCTCTAACATGCTACTCCTCCAAAATTTCCTCCAAGTTATTGAAGGCTTCCTGGAGCTCCGACCGAATCCTTTCCTTTTTTCCTTCTATTTTCTGAGTCAACAATAGATGATGAATTCTATTTAACTCGGGAAAGAAGGGTCCATCTTGGTCTTTTCTTTTCTCGATGTTTTTAATCAGAATATCTATCTCTTCATCTTCAAAGATAGTCTTAAATGTCCTCAACATACTGAGGAGGCTTTCCATCTGTTCCCTTTTCTCCCCCTCGATTTTTTCGACAAATTTTTCTCCCTCTTCCGACAGGCTGTATCTTTTTTCCTTCCCCTCTTCCTCGATATCCACCAAATTTTTCTCCCTTAGTTTCTGTAAGGTAGGATATATAGAACCATAAGAGGGTCTAGAGCCTAGCTCTTCTTCTATTTGCTCCGCTAGTTCGCTACCGGTCCTCCTTTCCTCGCGGCTCAATAGCTTGAGAATTACTGGCTTTAGATAACCTTTCAGCTTCATTATATCGGTATCGATAAAAGATAGGTTAAGTTCTTTAATAAGGTTTATCGGTTCCGATACAACTTTTCCGGTTGGAATCCACCTCATGGAGAAGGGTTCAATCATAGTTTATTTCCTTTCATTTTCGATTTCATCTCCTTGGATTTGTGGACTCTCGGATTGGATACCTGAGGACGCCGGACCCATTCCGAAATAAGAATAATGAAGTTCCTTGGCAAAATCTTATTACCTCTCGGGAGAAAAGTTTTAATGAAACTGTTACTAAAGGGGGTGAGAAAATTAGCGAAGTTCCTGATTGGGTTGAAAACAGATTCTGGTTGGAGGAATCTTGGATTGAAGGATTACCATATGATGTATGGATTCCTAGAATGACTATGCCGGAACTCATAGAAGGATCTTGTGAGGAATATTCCGAAAGAACCGCCATGAATTTTTATGGTTTCGAGTTAACTTACGGTGAATTAAAAGATTATATAGACAAATTCGCCACAGGCCTTTCGGACTTAGGAATAGAAAAGGGGCATACGGTAGCTCTTTTTATGCCGAACTGCCCGCAGTTTGCCATAGCCTATTTTGGAGCGATGAATATAACCAAGGTTACGGCCGTGAACCCCCTCAATGCTCCGAGGGAGTTGAAGTATCAGGTGGAAGATAGTGAAAGTGATATTCTGGTTACTGTTGAGAACCTGTATGATACGGTCGCAGAAGTAAAAGACGAACTCGATGTAGAAAAAATTATAGTTGCAAACATCGCAGGCGAGGAACCTGACGTTGATAAGGAAGATAAAATTCTTTATTGGGATGATGTTTTGGCAGAGGAACCAGATCCTCCGGAAGTTGATATTTCTCCGGATGATTTGGCCGTACTTCAGTATACCGGGGGCACGACAGGTAGGCCGAAGGGTTGCATGCTGACCCACAAAAATATTGTGGCGAATACAATCCAAGATTTGGCATATGATCAGCTGACAAAAGTCAAAGAGGATATCGAGATAGGGAAAAGAATCGGAATGATGCCCTGGTATCACATCTACGGGCAGACGGTGGATTTATGTGCTACACTCTTTTCTGGGGGAGAGTTGATAGTCTTTGCGCAGTTCGATCCCGAGGCCATTCTGGAAGCTATTGAGGAACATCAGCCCGATACGTTCATGGGGGCTCCTACTCTGTTTGTAGAACTGGTAAACCATCCGAAGTTCGAAGAATATGATCTAAGTTCCCTAGTTTTCGTGAATAATGGAGCTGCTCCCATCTCCGATGAAACGGTTAAGATGTGGGATGAAGCCGAATCCACCGATTCGAAGCTTATTGAGGGATACGGATTATCCGAGGCCTCTCCCGTTACCAATACGACTGGGGTCCACAGAGAGAGGAAGGTAGGGTCGATTGGACCTCCCTATCCTAACACTTATGAGGGAATTATTGATCCCGAGACGGAGGAATTTTTATCCATCGGTGAAGAGGGAGAGCTCGTAATTAGCGGTCCTCAGGTGATGAAAGGATACTGGAATAAACCGGAAAAGACAGAGGAAAGCTTTATCGAAGCTGGAGGAAGGAGATGGTTTAGAACGGGAGACATCGCCAAGTTCGATGAAGACGGTTACGTATGGATAGTGGACAGGCTAAAGGACATGATTTTATACAAGGGCCACAGCGTCTTCCCGAACCAGATTGAGGACGTAATGATGGAGCATGAAGCCATCCAAGAAGTGGCGGTCTACGGTACCCCGGATGAAACTACCGGCGAAATGATAAATGCAGCCGTCGTGCTCGAGGACGAATATGAGGGAGAGATCGATGAACAGGAGATTATCGACTGGTGTCAGGGTAATATGGGGAAGCATAAGTATCCCAGAGTCGTGGACTTCAGGGAAGACTTGCCAAAGAGTGCGGCAGGAAAATATCTGAAGCGCGTGCTGAGAGACGAAAAGATGGAAGAATCCGAAGACTAAAACTACCCAGCATGTAACCGAAAAGCAAGTTTTGAGAACTTCCCTTTTTCTTTTATTCTTTTTCCTGATTGTAGTGGTTTACAAATAATTGGTAGAGATGGTGCGGCCGGCGGGCATCTGCATTCCGGTTCGAATCGCACTTTTTCTGGTTTGATTGTTAATTGAGAGCGTTAAGCTTTGCAAAGGTGAGAGCTTCGTGGGTGTTTAGTTCTCGACCTATGCTTTTCGATTTTTTTGAGAAGAGTTGGTCTGCGTTTTTGAGTTGTCGTATTTCTGAGGCGGGTATCCATTTGTCGTGTTTCAGGATTCCGGCGGCTTTTGCATTTTTATGTTTTGGTAGAGTTCGCTGTCTTTTAGTAGGTAGACTACGTCAGATAAAACAAGAGCTCGAAAAACATCGCTATCCAACTAAAGGCAAATAAATATACAAAATCTACCAACCACATTCGTAACGAACCAATCCAATATGTAAATCGCCAAGATCTGAAATAATGTTTTGAAAAGCTTCTTTTCAATGAAGACCCATTCCTCCGGTAATCTTATAGAAAAGAGCTATGTAGGGCAGAATCTCGAGACGGCCAGCCAGCATTTGCCCGATCAAAATCCACTTTACAGGGGGTGAAGCCATCTCGGTTATCCCTACGGAGAGCCCCACGTTTCCTTGGGCCGAGGCGGATTCGAAAACGACATCAATTCCACTCCAGCCCGGCATAAGTATCATGATGAGAAGCGAACTGAATATTAAAAGACCAATATAAATAAAAGCGTACGAGCTAGCCTCCATAACGTCCTTTTCTCCGTATTCAACCCCGCCAATTTTGAGGGGAACGATTGCTCTATCGGGGAGGAATGCTCTCTTAATGATCCATATTATAGTCCCAATGATAACAATACTTCGGATGAGTTTTATAGCGCTTGAGGTAGATCCGTATCCCCCCCCCAGTACCATTAGAACCGTCAAGACTCCTTTCTGGAATGAACTCCAATCACCCGGAATTAGACCTGTGGTGGAAAATCCCGTACCCGTTAGCGCCGATGTCGTTTGGAAAATACCATTCTTTATTCCGACATCTACGGCGAGTGCAAACGCGGACAGCGCAATTAAAGCGATCATCAACTGGACTTCTCTGCTGTTTAAAAGCGCACGCCAGTTTCCGTCAAAAACCCTTCTGTGTGTAGCAAAGCTTATGGCACCCATAATCATAAGAAAAACGGCTACGGAGAGGATAGGTACACCGTAGCCGGCGAAGCTGTCGGCGGTAACAGAAAATCCCCCAGTTGCTACACCTGTCATGGAATGGTTGACGGCGGCAAATGGACCCATGCCACCAAATATGAATCCGATTATTCCAACGATTGTGAAGAGTAAATACGCTTTATACAAAAATCTGGCGGTGTCTTTTATCCTAGGCAACATGCGCTCCTGTCGAGCCTCCGACTCGTAAAGTAAACGAGCGAATCTTCCCGTTCTAGGAATGATGGCCAAGAAAAGGACGATTACACCAGCACCGCCAATCCATTGAGTAAGGCTTCGCCAAAACAATATTGAGTGGGGGGGGACTTCTACTAGCCATCCTTCCGCTCCCTGAAAAATCGTCAGACCTGTCGCGGTAAATCCAGCAACGCTCTCGAAAATGGCGTTCAGAGGTCCCAAATTCAGACTGATTACGTAGGGAATGGCCCCAAACCCCGACAACAGGACCCATGCAATTGCAACCAAAACCAAAGAATTTCCCAGATTTAGTTCTTCCTCCTCACCGGAATTTTTCCTGAGTATAACCCCTATAACAGCCGAAATCACTGCAGGTATGGCAAAGCTAGGGATATGAGCAAACTCCGTGTAAACCGCTGCAACCGGGATCGGAACTGAGAGGATCCCAGCAACCAAAAAAAAGACCATTGAAAAAAGATTTAGAAACATTCTATCACCCCATATCTATTTTAAAAAACTTGTTGGATTTTTTCCTTCTTATCCTTTCTCTTTCAAGGGGACCATATTTTCATGCTGGAAACATGAAATTTACGTAAAAGATGTTGGAATTTTATCAAGTCGTTAAATACCTTCCCCAAAGTAATATAAAAATAATTATTAAATTTTGCTAAAGGTAGTGAGAAGATGAAAGTGATTATAGTTGGAGGGGGGAGAACTGGTCGAAGATTAGCTAAGAGACTGCTCAGAACAGGGCATGAAATTACGATTATTGAGCAAGACGAGGAAACAGCGCAGAGTTTGGCAAGCGATCTAGACGTCCTCGTGATAAAAGGAAGTGGGTCCAATTCGGAAGTGTTAAAGGATGCGGATGCACAGAATGCGGATGTTCTTGCCGCCGTGACAGGGACCGATGAGATAAATTTTATGGCTTGTAAACTTGCTAGAGAGTCTGGAGTTGATAGAGTGATTACGAGGGTGAACGATATTGAACATGCAGAAATGTTTGAGGATGTGGGGGCTGACGTTACGATAAGTCCGGTGGATGCGACTATCGGTTTGTTTGAGAGAGCGATAACGGGACCCGGGATATACGGCATGCTGAGCCTGGGGGGGAGCAACTCCGATGTGGTGGAAGTATCAGTAGCCAGAGACTCCGAGGCCATCGGAAAAACCATTAATGAACTCGACTTGCCCGAACTCTGTACTATAGCTATAATTAATCGTGGAGATGAACTGATTTCTCCTAGAGGTGAAACCGAATTTCAGGAGGACGATCGAGTGATAATAGCCGGAAAACCCAATGACGTAATTGACGCAGCAGAACTATTCCATTAAAAAGCGCAAAGGATTAAAACACGAGCTTTTCGGGCTTCATGAGGAAACGTCTAAACATTCTGAAGTTCAATTTTGAATTTGTCTTTTTGCATGAATTGATTGTAATCTAAGAGGGGTTAGTGGGAAAACCCCCGCCCGTTTGGACGGAGGTCGGACCGAGTAAAGGTCCTTCGGAGGTGAAACCTCCTGATAAACAATTTCCGGTCCAGTGAAAAACTATCCAACAAATCTCTTAAATCGTTTGCCTCGCTCTTCAACCCAGCTCCAAACTCCCTCTACGATTCTTACGATCTCGCCCAGTCGGTTATAAAGATGGGAATGAACGAGGCTTCCGCGGAGAAGCATTCGAAACCCTCGCCAGACGTAATCCTGAGAAGATTACACGAAGTGGACGAGGAAAACGCTCAAGAAGAACTGGAAAAACTAAATGAGCAGATCTTGGAAGAGCTGCAATTGCCGGAGAATCCAAAGATCGCCATAGATTTCACAATCATTCCCTACTACGGAGAAGATAATCCCACCCTCGTGAGCGATTCCAGACTACCAGGCACAAAACTAGGAATCAAATTCGCAATACTGAGCGTCGTAGAAGAAGGAAAAACCATAACCTTGAAAGCCCGACAGGTCAGCCCGTTCGAGTCGAACATCTCAGTGTTAAAAGAACTGCTTGATTACGCCCAAAAATTACTCGATCCCAGCCTTGTCCTTCTCGACAGAGGTTTTTACTCCGTGGATGCGGTTGAGGAGCTCAAATCAAGAAAATTAGGTTTTATAATCCCTGCAAAGAAGACTAGTCCGGTCAGAAAAGCTTGTGAAAAGTTCGAAAAGGGAGAAATACCAGCCGAGACCGACCATACCGTTTCAAACAGTAAAAAAGAGGAAAAAGTTCGACTATTATTTACGGAAAGGGAGACGGAGAACGGGAAAGAAATCCATCCGTTCATCACCAATCTAGATATCAGCCCGGACGAAGCCTCGGAGAACTACGGGTGGCGTTGGCGAATCGAGACGAATATTCGGGAGCTTGAAAAGTTCAAACCGTTCACCACGAGCCGGTCGATGGAGCTGCGACGGTTATATTTCATCGTCAGCATGACTCTGTACAATTTGTGGATTCTCTCGCGGGACGGGAGTGAGCGTCCGAGAGCTCACGAATTCAAGAAATGGTTGAAACGTTTGTTGAAAGTATTTCGAGTGTTTGGGGGAGAAAAAATCCGACCTCCGCCAGTTCCAACCTTAGCGTAAAGATCTTCTCGATGTTTTCCTAGAGGCGACTGTCAGTCGTCGGAAAATCTTCAAGGTTTTCACCTCCCGAACTTCCTACCGATTATCGCGAAAAACCGAGAATTATCTTCGGAAAGTCTTCTGAACACGAAAAAGAACGGAAAACTTTACCTAAAAGACAAGGTAATTCTACTTACGTGAGTACTGGAATTTGGAGAAAATTTAAGATAAGAACCATCATTCGGAAAGAAGCAAAAAACTAGGACAGTTTCTGAGAAGAATTAGAAGGAATATTAAATTTTTGGCGAATCAAGATTTTTCCAGAGTTCGGTTTCACTGGATAAAGACTAATTATGTGTTATTTTTGGAACGCAAAGTTTTCCCTCAGTTTGTTCTATTCCTGGTGGAAGAGTTCTATTGATGAAATTATTTCTTCAGTTTTCCCCACCAGTATAACTTTGTCTCCTTTTTGAAAAACTGTATCTCCTCTCGGGGCGATTAGTTCTTCCTCTCGTCTAATTAGTCCTACAGTGCAAAGTTCGGGTAAGTCTAGGTCTTTAATGGCTTTCCCTTCAGCTTCGGAATTTTCCGTTACTTCAATTTCTATAACATCGCCGTCTTTTCCTCCATGCTTATCATGCCATAAAGCCCAGAACTGACAGCAGCTTTTTCGATTAGTCCCATTGTAGCACTGATTGCACTGACCACAACATCTGCCTCAACATCCTTATACATATTCGCATATTCGTCCTTTTTTACCCGAGCAATTACTCGACAGGACGCTGCATCTTTTGCAATCTTACAGACCATCAAATTCGTCTCGTCATTTGAGGTTAATGCAACCAATGACTCGGCTTCTTCAATCCCCGCTTCTTTTAAGATCTCCCGGTCTGTTCCATCTCCATGAACAACCATGGGTACGTCAAGTTTTTTACGGATCCTATGGGCTCTTTCCTCATCTACTTCTATAACGGCAATTTCATGTTTTGTCCACGTCAATCGATCAGCTAGTTCTAAACCCGTCTTTCCTCCTCCAACAATAATTATCTCTTTTGTCGGAGAAGACACCTTCCCAATCAAAGATTGGGTGGGTGATGAATCCGACACATTTTTTTAACTTCAAAGCCGAAAGGTAGTGTAAGAAGGTGTCTTGAGCTGACATGCCGAGTCCCGAGGACGGGGCTTCGGGGCACAGGCTCTCTTGAGAATGAATCCTCGGGAGGTTCAAGATAGGACCGTCGTGGCTCGGCCCGCAAGCTCTCCGTGTCGAATCTCGACCTCTGTACATCAAGTCGGGTTTTAGCGAGTGGGCAACCTGCAAACAAGTCCATCGGTGATGGATATAGACCGCTCGGTAGTACCTTAACCCGACCGAAAGGGTGCGAATGGGGCTGGAAGCTCCTTCCAAACCGTGTTTGGTGGGAGAGGAAGTCACCTTTGACCCATCTAAATTTTAATATTTATCTTTGATCCACATCCCCCCACTTAATTTCCTTATTCTCTCAGAAAGGCAGATTTTCAAGAAGCCAGACAAAGACAAAACCAACTGCCCATGACCCCCTACAAAACCATGAAAAATGCCGTGAAAAAACTCCGACGATATACCCGAAAAAGGGGAAATCGAAACCAATTACGATAGAAAAAATACTACCGACAACATCCAAGGAATTCACGCCCTCAAAAAACCCCTCGCCGCACTAATAAAAGCAAGCAGTCGCCGACCCAGCATCACAAAAATCAAAGTCTCTATTGAAGAAAAAGATAAAGAAACCATAGTCACAATCGAAGACAACGGAAAAAGTTCCCCGAAAAACCCAGTAAAAAATTACCAACGGACCCTAACTACCGGCGGTCCTTCTGACTCACCTGTTCTTAGGGTTCTCTGCGCCCTTCCTGTCCGGTACAGGGTACTGGCTTTCGCACCACCAGATCCCGTGTACAAGAGGTCCCGCCAAAAAGTATCTGGAGATTGTTAAACTGAACGAACGAGTGCTGCGGATCTATTTCGAAAGTTCAAAAAATCAGTAATCGTCAATGCGAACTGAAAAGGGCTTTCGGTAAAAGTGCGTGAGCAGAGCTCGCCTCTCGAACATATAGGGTAATTATTTAGATTTCGGAAATCAGAAAAATAATACGGACGGGAACCAATATGACCACCGAGATCTTACTTACCCTTTTGGTTCTGTTAGCAACGATAATACTCTTCGTAGCTGAGATTGTCCGTGTAGATGTAGTGGCCATTATAGTGATGATCGTTCTCCCCTGGTTGGGGTTGGTCGATCCCGGGGAAGCTTTCTCAGGTTTCGCAAGCAACGCGGTAATTGCAATTATAGCAATTATGATTCTTGACTACGGCATCGACAGATCCGGCGTAATGGAGCAAATAACAAGACGCATTATGAATCTGGCCGGATCCAGCGAGAAAAGGCTAGTCGGGCTTGTGTCCCTCACTGTTGGAGGGCTATCATCTTTCATGCAAAATATTGGCGCCGCCGCACTCTTCCTCCCCTCAATATTGAGAATTTCCAAAAGGTTGAAGCTGTTTCCCTCCCTCTTGCTGATGCCGATGGGATTCGCGGCGATTTTAGGCGGCACATTGACTCTCTTCGCCTCGAGCCCACTTATAATGCTGAACGACCTTCTAGCTCAAGAAGGTCTCTCCTCCCTCAACGTTTTTACCGTGACTCCATTGGGGACAGTATTGCTAGGGAGTGGAGTGCTTTACTTCCTACTGCTCGGAAAGTTTGTTCTTCCTAGAAAAGAAGAAGGGGCCGTTGACCGGAGGAAGGATCATGGTGAGGACATCGAGGAGGCCTGGGAGCTGCCAGAAAATATATACGAGTGCGAAATTCCCGAAAAAAGCAATCTTATCGGCAAAACTCCCGAGGGGGTAGGGATTTGGAAAGAATACGACCTCCACCTCCTCGCTCTCGCCAAGGGTCGAGAGTTTTCCTACGCTCCCTGGCGGCACACTAAACTAGGTAAGGATCGCAAACTTCTCCTTCTCGGAAAAGAGGAAGACGTGGAAAAATTCGCAGAAGATTTCGGACTGATTCTAAGCGAAGACAGTGAAAGAATTCGAGACTTAAAAAGTGAAGAGGAGGGGGGTTTTGCAGAAGTTGTAATCCCGCCGAGAGCCCCCCTCATCGGTAAAACCTTCAGAGAGCTTGAGTTTCGAAAGGTATACAGAATCGAGCCCATAATGCTGCTGACCGGAGAACAAAAAGAGAAAGAAGACTTTTCGGATCAATCCCTCCAACCCGGACAAGCAATCGTAGTTTTTGGCTCCTGGCGCGATTTAAAAGAGCTAGATGATAATGAAAACTTTGTTGTCGTCACACCGATAGAAACTGAAGAAGAGAAAGAAGAGAAAAAACCCGTGGTTGCAACCCTCTGCTTTACAGTCTCCATAGTCATGGCAGTCCTTGGACTTAGGCTCTCTCTATCACTCATGACTGGCGCCCTAGCAATGATACTTTTAAATATCGTTCCTATCCGAGAAGCCTACGAGGCCATCGACTGGAGAACGGTCTTCCTGATTGCCGGCCTAATACCGTTAGGCATTGCAATGGACAATACAGGCACCGCTGTGTATATATCTGAACAAGTTCTAGCAATTTTCCAAGGCAGTCACCCTATTATTATATTGACAATCCTCGCTGCCCTCACAACATCATTCACCCTAGTCATGTCGAACGTCGCAGCCACAGTCCTCCTTGTTCCAATATCCATAGCGATAGGCCAAACAACTGGGATAAATCCAACCGCACTAGCTCTGCTCGTCGGGGTCTGTGCCTCCAACTCCTTCATACTACCCACCCACCAAGTCAACGCACTTATCATGTCGCCTGGTGGATACAGAAACGCAGACTATATAAAAGCAGGCGGAATCTTAAGCCTCATCTTCATCGCAATAACCGTGCCGTTCACATACCTAATATTCGCTTAAGTTTGTAATATTATTCACCTGCTTGACTGGCCAATTTTTCTGCCCTCTCTAAGTGTTTTCATAACTGTAGTATATGGCCGCATTTTCCAGTGACCCTCCGGTGGCGGTGTTACGGGCGTTGACCGGGACAGTCACCCCTTCAGGGTTTGCTGATTTGCTCGATAACGAGTACGTTTCTCTTGAAAATCAGGTGGCATGCAAAGAGGGATCAAAAAAGTAAAATTAAAAATTATCTCTGATGGAAAGTTTTCGATGCAGCATATTAGTCAAAGGGAAAATACCATCGAAAATAAATTTTCAGTCACCCTCAATAAGAGACTGAATCTGCACTTAGAGTTCAGACCAGTCCTCCACCTATAGCACCGTCTTTAATTTCACAGTTTGAGCATCGCCTTTTGTTTTTCAGGCGGGATAAGACCTTCTCGGATACCTCATTTCAAGAATTTTTACCGAATTTTTCCTTCATTTTCTCTATCTGCTTGGGAGACCCCATAGTTATCAAAGTATCATCCTTCATGATCTCTTCCTCCACACTAGGATTAATGAGTAATTCGCCATCGCGCATTATTGCAATCACGGAAACGCCCGTGTCTTTCCTCAATTCCGAATCTTTGATTTTAACTCCATCTAAAAGCCCGCCTTCCGGTATGTCCAGAGTTCCTGCTTTTCCAATGTCTCCCTGCAACAAATTGTCGTAAAAAGTCGTAATTTCTGGATGTAAGAGCGATCTCGCCATGCGAATCCCTCCTTCTGTGTCCGGGCTAATAACTGCCGTCGCGCCAGCTCGATGGAGATAATCGTTGTTTTCTATATCCTCGGCTTTGGCTACTATCTCAATATCCGACCTGATGCCCTTGGCGCTCAGAATGAGTAAAATATTATCAGGGTCGGACGGAAGAGTAGCAAATAATCCTTGAGCCTTATCCACGCCAGCTTTTTGAAGGGCTTCTTCTCCCGTAGCATCGCCCACAATATATGGATAATCAGCTGCTTCCTCTCTCAAAACAGTCTCGTCCTGATCGATTATGACGATATCATTGCCGTAACTATGTAACTCTCGAGCTACGGCCTTACCTATATCCCCATAACCACATATAATATAGTGGTTTTTTATTTTCTCGACTTCATCTTCTTTCTCACTCATGGTAAAGAAATCCCAGATTTTCCCTCCTATAATATTTTTTCCTACGAGGGTTAAAACGTAAAGGATTGTGCTGACTCCGAAAATCATGAGGAAGATTGCAAGGATTCTCCCCAAATCAGTATCTACAGGAATATCCCCGTAACCTACTGTTGTAATCGTAGCCACGGTCCAATATAATGAATCAAGGAGGCTTTCCCCTTCAATGAAATGAAAGCCGAAAATACCCAAAATGACTAGGGAAAAAAGAACTGAGGCTGAAATCCATAATTTTCTATTTTCCATCATCATTACTTAAAGACAAACCGACCTTTATCCTTCTCGGTTTAGCACCCTAAATAAACAACAGTTCCAAACTTACGGAGTCACGATGCCACTCAACAAAAAAGATATTGAATTTTTGACACTAGTCTTGTCTACGACTCTGATCTGATGATGAGGACTTCCAAGAATAGGATGATGTGGTGCTTATGGATCAAAGACAAAACAACACTATCTCATCCTGCTGAAGGGCTTAGAAAATTCAAGACACTGGTTCGAGAACTTTGGACTTAAAAGCCCCGGAGTCACCATCAGGCCTATAGATAGGTTTGATAGACAATATCTTGTTTTTAGCGGTTCCGATTTTCCATGGTGTAGTTTGATGGATGTTTTTCTTCATTTTGTCCACATGTTATTCAAAATTTTTCTTGCCTTCGAATTTGAAAACGTTCTGGGGGATAAAGTAAGAAAATTTACCTTCATGACCTACAGCGTTATTATGGTCGGATTTGACGCAATAGGTTTCTTCCGATATAAAAGATTAGATGAAAGGACTGCTTCATCAGTTGTCTAGTTTCAATGAAAACTTCCATTTACAAATCGAACAGGAGAAGTCTTTGGAGAGGAAATTGAGCACTATCTTCCGAAAAGGTTTAGAAACTTCTTTCCAAAACTATAAATGGCTCCCTTGAACCAACCTTTCCAAGGTTCGCCAATCTTCCATTTAACCGGTTGACATATCGGTGGTTCAGGATAGGCTCCAGGGTCGTGGAGTTCATAGTTCCTGAATTCGGTCGGTTTTACTTGGAAACACGCATTAACAGCTAAAAAACTCTAACTAGAAAAGGATTTCAACACAGCCAAACTTTCGCAAATATTGGACGTGTGATCTTCTAACAGTTTCACAGGCATTTTACACAACCCATTCAAACAGATCGGCAATTGTTCTCTTGATTGCTCTGAGAAATTCCGTTAAATGCAGGTATCCCAACTGAGCTAAAATAAGGAGGAGTATGGCGAACAAGAAAACCATTATCAGGAGACCAATTCCTTCTTCCTCATCGAAAATCTTTAACCAGTTTCTACACCCACCTTCTGCTCCCGACTTTGAGCATTACAGTCCTCCTCGGGAATTTCGTTGAGAACGGCGCGGGCGGAAGACCTGTTCTGATTACTTTAGATGTAAGCGTTTGAGGATACCTTCTGATTTTTCCACTTTTACATCGTAGAAGTGGTGATGGTCATCCTCTACTTCGTCAAGGTTTATTACGGTTAATTCATCCGCATTCGGATCGATGTAAGTGTTTTTCTCGAATTTTTCAACGGCCTTTTCTTCGTTTTCGGCATGCACGATGCCAAAGTTGGTGATTATTGCTCTATCTTTATGAGGTTCTTCCAATATCAAAAATTTAGACATTTATTTTATTTTGGGGTACGGAACTTTGAATCGTTTTTGTTATGATTTGGCGCTGTTAAGTTAAGGTTTCCATCCATCGTTTGAATCCATGCCCGTCCCGCCTGAAGGTTCGGACTTCTGATGGTGGTTACGCTTTAGCTGGAAACACTATGTCTTACGGTCCTGGCGGTCAAGATCTTTGGCTTGTGAAGGTTGGTTCGAAAGTGAATAAAGAATGGAGCCAAACCTACGGGGGTAAAAATTTGGATTCGGAATATTTAGTGGTTCAAACCAAGAATAGTGGCTACGCGATAACTGGATGGACTACATCTTACGGTGCTGGAAAAAAACTGATTTTTGGCTCATGAAGATTGCAGGAGAAGAAGGCGGTGACTTACCCCTAACTTGGGTTGGGATGGGGATAGCAATCATCATAATACTGCCCGTTGTTGTATTGGCGCTACGGAGAAAATCGTAAACTTATTCTACCAAGAAGCAGTCCAGTAATTATTTCCTCCGGTGTTTGTGTTCACGGATCTCCCCCACGGATCCTCCAACATTGCTCCCACTGTCATAATTTACATTCGCGCAATTGCCGAGCGTCTTTTTGGTCGCAGGTCGGTTTTCGGAGATCAATCATTTTTCGAAGGGTTATGAACGGTGAAGTTTGGTGTGGGGGGAGGAATTTGAACCCACAAACCCCTAAAATACAACGACATCGGCAGAGATACGATATCGACATGGCTGGAAGGGAATTAAACGGTTGAGTTTGGAGCCCCGGGCGGGTTCGACACCTGAGGTTCAGAGCACCCACACATCACTTCGGCTTTATGACGGGGGGATGAAAGTCCCTTTTTCTTTTCTAAAAATGTGCGACTTGAACCGTAATGGTGGTGCGGCCGGCGGGATTTGAACCCGCGTATCGGGCTTTCCACCGGAGTGTTGGAGGGCCCGAGTCTTAGGCCAACTAGACCACGGCCGCTCTTTTCTTTTTTACCCCTAAAGGTATAAAATGTGTTTTTAAATTTTAGTTTGATGTATTTAGAATTTAGTGGAAAAATCAGGGATAGATTTCCGGGCCTTAGAGTTCTGACCACGCTAGTCGAGGATGTCAAGATAGAAAGAAATTCCGAGGAACTGGAAAATTTCAAGAATGAAATAATCGCGGGTGTCAGAGAGAAACGCGACCTCGATGAGCTGAAGGAGGTTCCGGTCTTCAGGACATATCGGGATTTTTTCTGGGAAATCGATATCGATCCTACAAAGACGAGGCCTGCCGCGGAGGCTCTTGTTAGAAGAGTCTTACAGGGAAAGTCTCTGCCTACCATAAATACGCTAGTAGATTCATATAACTTGGCTTCTTTATCCTCCGAAATTCCGCTGGCTGTATTCGACTATCAAAAACTCGAGGGAGATTTAGAGATGAGATTTGCCCATGAAGGTGAGGAATTTCTCGGCATCGGCATGGACCAACCTAAGAAGCTGGAGGGAGGGGAGATAGTAATCTCGGATTCCGAGAAGCTGATTGCGATTTATCCCTATCGAGATTCCGAGGAGACGAAAATAACGACGGACACGCAAGATGCCCTCTTCATGGTCTGTGGGGTACCTGGAGTCGGGAAAAAACTGGAGGAAGCAAAGGAAACTATGATTGATTATGTGACTCGATTTTGTGACGGTGCCGAGAAAAATGTCTAATGATCCCTTGAAGGGTATCGAAGCAGTTATTTTTGATCTCGACGAGACTTTGATTGATGCTCCACGCGGGCTGGAGGCCGCCCATCGAGCGGTCGCAGAAAAAATTTGTAAATATGTTTCGTGCGAGGATTCGAATATCAAAGTAGATGAGATTAACGAGAATTTGATCGATTTCAGCGAAAGAATGAACAGGGAGAGGAAGTATGATAGAGACCTCTGGTGGCAAAAATTATTAGATGAAAAGGATATTGATTACAAGTTATCAAATGAACAGAGCAAGAATCTCAGCGAAATTTACTGGAACACATACAGTGGATCGGCGATTCCCTACCCCGATACAAAATCTGTTCTGAATTATTTGGACGGCAAAGGCTATACTTTGGGACTGATCACCGATACGGATGAATCCAAGAACTCGAAAAGAGAACGCATTTTTAAATTCGATTTTTCGGAGTTGTTTGATGCAGTAGTGATTGGTGGGGAAGATACTCCCAATCCCAAGCCTGATCCTGAACCATTTAAACTGTTGGCTAGCAAACTTGGGGTCAGCTCGGAGAAGTGTGTAATGGTGGGGGACAAGCCTTTCACTGATATCAAAGGTGCGAATTCTGTCGGAATGAGGACGATTTATATCGATAGGAGAGACTGGGGAGTTAAGGAGGAACCAGATTATAAAATCCACCGCCTGAACGAAATAAAGGAATTGCTGTAAAGAATGAATCAAATAATTCTAATATTTAGTCCACATTGAGGGCACTTTTTCCACCATATAAATCCAAAACCCCGGCTATATTTTCTTCTATAATTATCTTCAGTCTTTCGCACTCATAATTTTCGTTCAATTCCTTTTCGTATTCTTCAATATTCATAGCTTGCTTTGGTATCCCCTCGTTTATCATTTCAGAGAGGTGCTTAATTCGTTTGAATCTTGGAGGAGAGATTGCATGTAGGAAGGTTCCATATGCAGCAGGACCCCGGACATGTTCGACTTTACTATCCAAATAACCTAAAACTACGAGGCTGCCGTCAGGTTCCCAATCGAATATAATCGAGTTCTCGCTCACTTGAGGTATATAAATATTCTCTAAGTTAGGATAGTCCCAGCCTCTTTGAATTCTGTCGTTCAGGTATCGGATAATATTATCTTCTACATCCTCTACTGTACCACCCTTACTTCCTACATAATCCATCGCTGAAGCCGTGGCTGTATGAAGAGCCTCATTTAGCTCGGAGTTTATGGAGGTAATTGTAGATTGAGTGAAATCTGAAGCTACTTGCAGTTGAATTGAGGATACCTTCCTTTCGTTGATTGATTGTAGATGTGCTATTACAAGTCCAGAGGAAACTATCACGAAAATTAGGAAGATTGCCAAGGTTGGAGCTGCTCCACTATCAGTCCCCAGTTCTTTCATAAGACCACCCTTAGTTCGGGGACCGACTCATAAACAAAACCCGCTGTGTTTTCGGAGTATTTCCAAGGAATTGCCGAAAAGTAGAAGGTGTATCTGTCTCCACCCGATTCGAATTTGAATCTCCACGTAGGGTATGTGCTTACATCGGTTGTGACTGCCGAGGCTTTCGGATCTAACTCATTAGGAATGCCCAAATTATTGTTCTCACTGTCAACCCAGTTTCTGCTTTGGATTAGATTTATAACTCTTTCAGGGGAGTATACCCATCCTGTTCGATGGGCATTTGCTATAGAGGGGCAACTTACGAAGTTATTTCCCCCAGCGTTTCCAATAATGTGATTCTCCACCGCCCACGAATTATCGATTTTACCCGTATTTTCGTATCTGACCCCCCTAAGAACAATTGGAACTGAAAAGTTTTCATCGGAGCTTACTAAAGTTGCTAACTCGTTCTTGGATTTCCAAAAATAGCCCTCAACATCAAGATTTTCTTCATCCGGGTAATTGTTCCTGGCATAATAATAGGAAGCAATTATCCCACTTGCCGTTCTGGGATTTTCTTTTGCTAGGTTCTCATAGAAGTTATCCTGATAGGTTTCCGTAGGGCCAGGCTCCGGTAATACTCCGACTTCAATTGGAGATGAAGATACGATTACTCTATTTATCTGACCTCGAAGATAGAGTTTCCCCCCAGGGTCAGGTAGAGTGCCTCTTTTCTCCAATTTAGCCCCTATTCCAGATTTGTATTCAGCTCCTTTACGTCCCCCTATTATTTTCACCACAAAATTTTGGTTTTCTATCTTTAGCTCGTAGTTAGCCCCACCCACTGATTTATACAAATTGAAAGTTTGAGATTTTTTCGGCAATGTGCTAAATGCAGTTTTCGATAAGCTATTGGCCAGCGTCTGTGCTTCCTCACCAACCCTGTATTGTTTTTGAGTTGTGGAATATGCCAGAAATATTCCGATTAGTAGGGCGGCCATTACTACTCCGAAGAGGATTCTCCAAACCAGACTCCCGCTTTCATCAAGCATCAATCCTGACTCCCTCTTCCGTTCTTATTAGCTGAAGATTATGAGTTCCTGTGGAGAGTATTTTATTTTCTATATTGAGATCCGTATTATGGGATTCTCGGTCACCGGAGATTACTGCAACTACGCTTTTATTTTCGAATCTTAACTCACAGTCTTCGGGAATTGTGATTTCGAATGGTTTCTGTGAGTTGGGATCTGAAAGCCCATTTATTATTTCTGCCAGCTTCTGAGACCTATTTTTGAAGGTTCTAATCTCATTACTTTTCCCCAGGTTCATCTGCAGGGCTAAGAAGGTGCCCATAAAGATTGAAGCTAAGACTATGCCCGCAAGCAATTTTAGAGCAGTAGACAAGATATCTCGCCTAAATTACTTTCTCCTAATTATTAATCTTACATATGCCTTAGTTTTGTCTTTCTAGACAATAATTTTTTTATAAGGCTTCTGGAAGGAATTTAGCTCCCGATTAGGGTTACGAAAATCTCGCTAGAAAGCCCTCTCTTAAACAATGTGAGAAGTCAGTTAAAACCATCATTCCAAGGAAGTCTAAAGCTCGAAAGTGGGGTAAAAAATATTTAACTTCTTTGCCGAGAAGTCCCCTTCCTAATCTTTGATTAGGTGGGTGATGAATCGGCATTACTTTTACTCACCTCTCCCGGTAAGCGTCTAAAGTAATGGGAGGGTGAAATGAAGTGAGGTGAGGTTTGAGAGATGGGTTCAGGATGATGGTTGAAAAGACTATCGTTTGTAGGATTTTGGATCTTACCGTGAGGAAGGAGGGTCTGCTCGTCAAGGAGTACTCTAACGCTCAGGGATATATCCGTGGGGAGACGGAAGACTTGTATTCCGCTACCAAACAGGCGATGGACAGGTATGTGGAGAAGGTTCAGAACGAGGAATATCCTTTATTTTTGCGCCATGATACTTTCAAGGTGGAGAGGGCGGAAAACGCGAAAGAGTTTGACTATTGGGCTAAGATTCCTATTTCTGATGTTTGGGGTGGGGTTTGGGTTCCTATCAATCCCCACCGAGAAATTAGTGAGGATATGGATATTCACGATTCTAAAATCGTCTGGAAGGAATACGGTTTCGAACTTCACTTGTCCGTATCTTTTGAAGTATCGTCTCAAACTCCCGAATCTATCCTCTCCGTGGATTTGGGTGAAAGGGTGATGGCGACGACCGTGTCGTCCGCCGATAACGGGACCCCGGAATTCCACGGGAGAAAAGTTCGGGGGATTAGAAGGCACTACGCTTGGCTCCGAAAGAGGCTGCAGGAGAAAGGTCTAGCTAAGAAGGTTGAAGAGATCTCGGATAATGAAAAGCGGAAAGTCGAGGATATTCTACATGAGATTTCGAGGAATATAGTTGATAGAGCCGGAGAAAACAGTTCTCTAATCGTTATCGGCGATTTGAAGGGGGTGGGAAACGAGGATATGGGGAAAGGAGAGCGTATGAACCGAATAGCGAACTCTATACCCTACTGGAAGCTGACGAGGATGATAGAATATAAGGCGAAAGAAGAAGGATTGCAGGTCGTGAAGATAAACGAGAGAAACACTTCCAAGACCTGTCACAAGTGTGGAAGTGAAAATACTTCGAGACCGACTCAGGGAAAGTTCACCTGTAACACCTGTGGTCTCGAAGACTATAATGCTGACCTGAACGGAGCCAAGAACATTTTGCAGAGGTTTCTCGCCTATATGGTGGGGAATGGGGCTTTCGTGAACAAGCCCATAACCAAGGTGTATAGCGAAAAACACAAAGTGGAGAACCTAGAAAAATTCCTTGGAAGCTCCCTCCTAACGAGTGGAACAAGTTAGGTGGGTGCAGTTCACTGGAAGATTCTTGAGTTAATCAGAGTTTCTTCGCTTTTTATGTCAATTCGACCGGGATTGAGCAAAACCTTTTACGTATAGGACATCTACTAGTTGACTGACTGTCAGTCAGGAGGGATAGGATGACAAATCATGATACAAATAAGAGAGAGGAACTGATCGATGCGGCCGAAAAGCTGTTCTCCAAGAACGGATATCCAAAAACATCCGTGGATGATATCTGTAACGAAGTCGGTGTGGCTCATGGTCTTTTCTATCATTATTTTGATTCCAAAAAAGACGTGATCGGAGCTATAACCGAGAAAATGATGGGCGGATTGGAGTCCAACCTTGAGGAAATGGTGAAAGATACGGAGATGGGAGCGGAGGAAAAATTCCGGAGATTTCATAGTCTTTCTCTTCAAAAGAAGAAAAAAAGACCTTACCTGGCCTCGTCCTTTTCCAAAAAAAGATCTCCTAGGGTGTACTACAATTTATTCAATAAAATGGTTGAGGTGATTACTCCATATCTGACCGAGATAGTCAAACAGGGTATAGATGAAGGTATGTTCCATACTGAATATCCCGAACAGGCTGTAAGGTTCTGGCTCAACGGGAGACTCTTCCTAACGGGTGAGGATCAGTTGTTCCGAGAGGGAATCCTTGAGGATATGAAAGCAGAAGCCTTCATGGTCGAACGTTTGCTGGGCGCTGAAAGAGGATTTTTGACCTCTTTTTACGAGGAGAGGGAGGAAGAGATAAAGGCATTTCTCGAAGAGGCCAGGGGGGGTGATTAGCATGGATAGTGAACCCTTAATGAAGATAAGGAATCTCACAAAGATGTACGGAGATGTAGTAGGCATCAAGGATTTAGACCTGGACGTATTCCAGGGAGAAATCATGGGATTTCTTGGCCCCAACGGGGCCGGTAAAACTACGACGATAAGGACATGCCTCGGCCTACTTCAGAAGACAAGCGGTTCGGTGGAAATATTCGGCTTAGATTCACACAGAGACTCAATTGAGATACGGAGAAGGACTGGATACTTGCCGGGAGACTTTGGCATGTATTCCGACTTGAAAGTAGAGACCATACTCAGATACCTATTGTCGCAAAGTGATGTGTCCGACGAGAGTAGGATGGAGGAACTGTCCGAACGATTGGAGCTTAATCTGGATAGAAAGTATGGTGATCTCTCGGGAGGAAACAAACAGAAGGTCGGCATTGTGCAGGCCTTCATGGCAGATCAAGACCTGGTGATACTGGATGAGCCCACGTCTGGGTTGGACCCGTTGATGCAGCAGGAGTTTAACAAATTTCTGAGAGAGGAGAGGGATAAAGGCAAAACGATATTCATGTCATCGCACATTCTGACAGAGGTAGAAGAAGTATGTGATCGGGTCGCCATAATAAGGAACGGTCGTCTACAAGTCGTCGAGGATATTGACTCGCTTAAGGATAAGATGGGTAAAAAGCTAACCGTCGAATTTGAGGAAGTTTTGGACCAAGATATATTCAATATCGAGGGTGTGGAAGACGTTCAAATGGAAGGTAAGAGGGCGACTATGATAGTGATTAGCAATCTCAATGAAGTGATTAAAAAAGTGTCAAAATACGATGTCGTCAACATGTCTCTTGAAACTTTCAGTTTGGAGGAACTATTCCTGACTTACTATTCCCGTGGAGGCAACGGGTGATGAAGTTTGGAAAAACGCTGCTGATGGAGTTCAGGGAGAATTGGAAGGGTTTCCTTCTTTTTCTCTTGATAGTTCTTTTCATGGTGGGTGGATTTATAAAGGTATTCCCTTCCTTCAGCGAAACCTTCGAGGAAAGATTGGAAGGTGCTGAAAACATCGAGATGGATATGGAAGAAATAGATGGATCAATTGAGGTGGATTTATCTTGGAGGAGAGTTGAAAATACGGAGAGTTACACGCTGTTGGTAGGTATGAGCAAATATATGATTGTTCCGATGGTCAGAATCGAAGGAATTGAAGAAAATTACTACAAATATTCTTTGTATTTTGAAAATGAAGAGAACCAACCCGAGAGATATTTCGCAGTCACCGCAGTCAAGGAAGGCGTGGCGAGCGAAAGTACTCGTTCCGTATTTGTTGGCATGCGAACAACATATGAGGGAAAAAGTCCTTTTGAGGAGTTTCTGGGGGTTGACTACAGCGATATTCGAGGCTTCTTAACAGTGCTTTGGAGTTACTGGTGGTTTTTGTTAATCGGTCTATATCTAGGTTACATCTCCGTAACCAGCATATCGAAGGATTTTGAAGAAGAAAGGATGGATATCATTTTTTCTACCACGATATCGAGGAAACAATACCTTATGGAAAAATTTTCTGCTCTTGCTATCTATTCCCTTGGACTGCTTATAACCACTGGACTCTTCATGATCGGGTCGGTATATTTGATAGGAGAGTTAAATTCAGTGGGGCCCTCAGCGATTTTCTCCTCGGCCCTGTTCTCCTGGCCAATATTCCTTGTGATTATTGCTGTTTCCTTATTGGCAGCGGTGTATTTTGAGGACTCGAGAAGGGCAGTAGGATTCAGCTTTCTTTTTATTTTAATCCAGTATGGCCTTCACACGGTGGGGGATATGGCGGGAGCTTTGGAGCAGATCCGACCTTACACAATACTTACTTATTGGGATCACGAATCTATCCTCTTCGATGGAGTGATAAGCATGGGTGACTTTGGCCTAATCTCTCTTCTCGCGATATCGATAATCGTCATTACGGCAGTAGTATTTGAAAGGAAGGATATACCGATGTGAGGTAGTGGGATATGACTGGCGAAACAATGCTGATGGAATTTCGGAAGAGCTGGAAAGGCTTCTTGATTTTTTTCTTAGTAGTTGGGGTTATCGCCGGTGGAATTGTCCAGCTATATCCTGTCGTGTTGGAGGCCTTTGAGGAAGATGTGGAAGAACTTGAGGGGGGAGAAAACGTAGATTTAGAGATTCGTAATGAGAATATATACATTTCTTGGGCGGATGTAGAAGGTGCTCAGTATTATAGAGTAATTGAGGATAGAAATCCTTATATGGCGACTTCTTGGGAGCTAGATAACACTACTGACAATTATATTACGATTTCAGACGATGGAGAAGATTCGGAAAACAGATATTTCGCCGTCATCGCAGTCATAGGAGTTATGGAGGATCCGAAAATGATTCCTCTAGGAATGGCTTCAACTGTGGAGCCTAAAACCCCTATAGAGGAGATGATGGAAACAGCGGTTTTTCAGATGTTTACTGCGGGTAGAGCGGACGTCAGAATGGACGAAATAGAAGGCTTCCTTTCGATAGAGCTTTACAGCTGGTGGATACTTCTAGTGGGACTTTACTTGGCGTATATATCCGTCAAAAGCATAAGCGAGGACTTTGAAGAACGCAGGATGGATCTCATCTTCTCCACACCGACTTCGAGACGACAATATCTAGTAGAAAAAATCTCCTCTTTAAGCATTTTCACATTCGTACTATTAGCATTGACAAGTCTTTTGATGGCTTTATCGGCTTACTCGATTGGAGAATTGGGAAGTATTGGATTTTATTCTCTCTTTTTATCTATAATTACGTCCTGGCCGATGTTTCTAGTTATCTTAGGGACGGCAGTATTCTTTTCCGTGCTTTTTAAGAAATCTCAGGTTGCGGTGGGAATAACATTCGTCGCGATATTGATTCAGTATTCGCTTCATCTCGCCGGAAACATGATGGAAGGACTTGAATTCCTAAAACCGTACACGATAGCCACTTATTGGGATTATAATTCAGTTCTGCTGGACGGAGTTGTCAGTGGCGGAGATTTTCTACTGTTGACGGCCGTGGCAATAGTCATATTCGGTGGGTCGATTGCTATTTTTGACAGGACGGATATACCGGGCTGACGGCCTTCAAAGAATAGATACAGTGGCGAAATAGGAGCCGTACTCGGACTAGGTCCACACATCGAAGTATATGGAGCCGGAAGATTTTTCCATCCGTCTTTAGTGTTTATTTCTTCTTTTAGGCAATGCCATGTCCTTGCCTATCTCCCCAGATTAAAACTTGGTAATTCCTTTTCTTAGAGTTGATATGGATTTCTTTCTGCCAAATCGATTCTTTACCTTTGATTGATTCGGTTGCCTTATTCGACACGTCCGTGTTTTCTCCAAAAGATTCTGCCTCATAACCTCCTCAGTCAAAATCCGGTTTTCCCCACGGTTGAAAGGTTCCCCCCCGTTAACCCCCATGGGAAACGGGCCCGTCTGCCTCAAAACTCTAAAGCATTCAAAGTTTAACTCCCCCCGAAAACTGTTCTTAATCAAATCACGTCCGTAATAGTTCACCAAGGATTTCTCAATAACGTTTTCAATCTGGTACCTAAGGTAGAAAGTGGTGCGGGCAGAGAATCTGAATTCCGGTTCGATTCGCACCTATTCCACCTTAAATGAGATCATGTTTTCTTCAAATGGACGTCGAATCTAGCTCTAAAAAGTTCAGACTCTTGAGCTCCTTTTGACCATTTTTCCGTGAAATGAGCGATAAAAATACACGTAAATTGAAAATAAGGCTGGAAAATTTTCGAGGCCGAGGACAGGTAAATCAAGTATGTCTTTTCATCTTCCTTAAGTAGGTTTTACTCTATATTTGTTGAAAAGAGCCCTTAATAAGGGAAAAGTTGAGGTAAAAGGTAGAAATACAGGTTAATCCAATATTAGAATACTGCAAGGTTACCGAGTTTAGATAGATTTTTTTACATAGATTCGGATACCTCTTATATTTTCCAATTTATCGCTAAAATTTAGAGTAGAATTAATAGCAAATCACTTTTGAATTATACTTGGGAATTTAGTAGGGTGATGAAAATGGGGAAAAAATTGTCCATTCTACAGATGAATGACAGTCATGGGTATTTGGACCTGCATAATGAATACTTTTGGAAGAATGGAGAGCAGATTTATAGGAAGGCAGGAGGTTATGGGAGGATTACAAGGTATTTCAATAAGGTAAGAGAGGAGGATTCGGGTTCGGTAATCGCTCTGGATAATGGGGATACTATTCACGGCACTTACCCAGTGGTAAAGAGCAACGGTGAGGTGCTTATCTCTATCCTGAACAGGATGGGTTTTGATGCCTGGACTGCTCACTGGGATTTTGCATATGGACCCAAACACTTGGTGAGGTTTGCGGATGAGTTGGATTATCCCCTTTTAGCGATAAATTGTTACTATCAAGATTCGGGAGACTTAGTTTTTGATCCGTATAGAATTGTCGAAAAAAGTGGAATTAAGGTTGGCTTGGTTGGAATTGCAAACACGATTGTGGATAAGACGATGCCCGACCATTTTAGCGAAGGGATCTATTTGACTCTCGGAAATGAGGAACTCCCTAAATATATTGAAGAATTGAGAAAAGAAAAGAATGTGGATTTAGTAGTTGTTCTTTCACATCTGGGGTATCCGCAGGAAGTAAAGCTGGCTAAAGAAATAGATGGAATAGACGTTCTTGTCAGCGGACATACACACGACAGGCTTTACGAACCTTCGTTAGTCGATGATACAATCATGATACAATCAGGATGTCACGGATCTTTCGTGGGGAGACTGGATCTGAAGATTGAAGGCGAGGAGATAGTAGATTACGAACACGAACTTGTTGAGATCGATGAATCTGTAAAGCCGGATGGGGAAGTTCAGGATATCGTTTACGAAACTTTAGAACCACATGAGGAAATGCTCAACGAGGTGGTAGGTGAGACAGAGATAGGTTTATCTAGGGATAGGGCTTTGGAGACAACCATGGATAATTTACTTCTAAAAGCGTTGATTGACGTCAGTGGAGCAGAGATGGCCTTTTCTAATGGTTGGCGTTATGGAGCTCCAGCCCCCCCTGGTAAGATTACCATGAGGGATTTATGGAATATAATACCCACAAATCCTCCAGTATCAGTTTGTGAGATCACCGGACAAGAGCTCTGGAGAATGATGGAAGAAAACCTGGAGAACACATTTGCAAGAGATCCATATAACCAGATGGGCGGATACGTCAAAAGATGCTATGGGATAAACGTGTATTTCAAGGTAGAGAACGCAGAAGGACTCAGAATTCAGGAGTTCTTCGTGGGAGATGAGATGATAGATAAAGGAAAAACCTACACTGCCAGTTTCGTTACGACGCAAGGTGTACCTTCTAAATACGGGGAGAATAGGAAAGATTTAGATATCGATGCGATAGAAGCTTTGAAAATTTATATTGAGAAAAACAGCCCAGTTAAACCGGAGATAAAGGGCACAATTACACCGATTTAGGATAAGATCACTATAGGCCAAAACTCAAGTGGAAGATATATGCCGATGTTTTGGTTAAAAATCGTAGTTTTGCTCTATGCTGTCTTTTTGAGCACTTTACATTTCTTCTTCGAAAGAATCTCTTCCCCCGTAGGTCGTTTACATAATATTCTTTTGAGTTACGGAGCCGGCTCACTGCTGGCCATTATCTTCTTGATATTATTGCCTGAAGCTGTGCACTCTACACCAACTGTTGTTGTTTACCCACTGATTTTGTTGGGATATGTCGTGTTCCTACTTTCGGAAAAGTACCTCTATCAGCACGTGAAGGAACCGGAGGTATTGGAAGAGGAACTCTATCATCTCCACGCTGCCGGATTCTTCATAGACCACTTCATCAAAGGATTTATTCTAGTTACAATAGTGGAACTCGAACCGATTTTAGGATTTCTAACCGCAATACCATTCCTCATACACACGCTATCATCTTCCATTGCCCTGAAACAGATTCACAAAATTTCGGAGAGGACGCTAGACAAGATACTGCTATCCAGCTCTCCCGTAGTCGGGACCCTGACTGGAATCTTTATCGAAATGAGTCCGAACATGGAAAGATACATACTGGCCTTCGTTTCGGGCCTGATGTTGTTCATGGTGAGTAGAGATATTCTGCCAAAGAAGAAGGAGGGGAAGATTTTATTCTTCCTACTCGGGGTATTTGCCATCTTTATCATCTGGCTAGGTTTGGAATACCTTGTTACGTAATTCCATCAAATCGATAAAAACCAGATATTATTACATATACTTCCTAAATTGGGATATGAGGTGATAAATTGGATCTGATTCTGGACGTGAAAACGAGAGAGGAGTACTACATGAATCATATAAAGGGGGCACTAAACATCCCGGTTTGGGATTTAGGATTTTATCTAGATTTTCTTGAAGATAAAGAAGTTAAGGTCTATTGTGGCCCTAGAGGGAAGAGATCCGAGATGGCGGTCGATTTCCTCCAGGAAAATGGAGTAGAAGCCACGGAAATTCCACCTTCCGAATTGGATGAGTACGAGATGGTTGGAAAACCCATGATAGTCGCCATAAATTATCTTTCCGTCAAGCCCGGACATGAGGAGGAATTCGAGGAAAAGGTCGAAGACCTGTGCACGAAAACGATGGATAAAGAAGGCTTTATAGGTACAAAAGTTTTCAGAGCGACGGATATTTCCTACGGTGGAGCAATGCTTCAAGGAGAATACGAAGAGATAGAAATAAAACCTACAAAATACGTGATGCTAACATATTGGAGCGACAGAGAATCTCATGAAAAATTCCACGACTTACCCGAAATCATGGAAGGTTTTCAAGAGATGATGGAACATATTTCCATTACTCCTTACGAAGAATTCGCCGAAATTATTCATTAAAAAAACTTGAAGAACGAGAAGAATAGCAAGAATGCTATCAATATAGGTACGATGACTTTCCAGGGACTCACATCTAGAATTTCAGGGATTGTGATCGGCCCGTAATCCTCTTTCATAAGGGAATTTTTCACAGAAGGATAGACTACTGAAAAAATCTCGGCGCCGATCAATATACCTATCCCACCGAAAAACGCATGTACAGAACCAGTCCCTATGGCACCGGCTGCAGTGCCAGGACAGTAACCCAGAAGGGCGAAACCAACGCCAAAAATCAGCCCTCCAACGACTATTCCTTTCAGATAAAACGGTTTGGGACTTAGTTGAATCATGTCGAACCTTTTAATTAGATAGATACCGACCATGCCTGTCACAACTGCCGTGAGCATTATCTTGACAACCGTGAAGTCCCTGAGAAGCAGTTGGTTCAAGATCACGTTGTAGTTGGTCGCTCCCCCTTTCTGGAGCAAAAATCCAAAAATTACACCGAGAAGAAACCCGATTAAAAGCTGTGCTTTTTTACGACCGCGGAGGTTACTAAACAGCTTATATCCCTCCTATAAAATCGAATAAAAACATAGCAGTTGCTATCCCTCCGACAAAGAAGAGAGCGAATGCCAGCCAGCTGCTTACTGCTAACTGTGAAGAGCCGCTAATCCCATGTCCACTTGTACAACCTCCTGCCAAACGGGCGCCAAAACCTATCAAGATACCCCCGAACAAGGCAACGATCAGCCTCAGAATTGCCGATCCCCCAAAAGCGTTGAACCAAATAATTGGAACAACTTCCACCTCAAACTGTCCGGACAAAATAGCTGATGAGAAAGAACCGATAACTATACCAAGGACAAGCATCCACTCCCAGTCTATCTTGGGGACAAACTTCCGGAAGTATTCCCTATTTTTAACACTCTTACCTCTGATAAAACTCTCTAGAATTCCACCAGTTCTCGCATAGGCCGTAGAGCACCCGATAGCTCTGTTAGAAAGTAGGAAGCCTAACCAGACTAAGACCCCAATTCCTATCCCAACCAGCCAAGGCGACCATCTAGCTAGAAAAACCCAGTTCATCACGCTATTTCTTTTAGAAGTTATTCGTATAAGTAAATTGAATTTAGAGAACATTTTACAAAAATAATACCCTGTACGAAGAATATTTTTATTTCTTCGAACATTAGGAAAAATGAAATACGTGATTTTGCAGGACCTACCGTTTTCGTTAGCTCTTGCTTGGAGTTTGAGAAAGTGAGGTACGACGGTCAGGTTGTCCCCTGCGAGATTGTTAAAGAGCTAAAGAAATATGTAAAATTCATAAAGGTTTGTCCTGAGTATGAAATCGGTCTTGGCGTGCCCAGAGAACCGATACGGATAGTGAGGGAGGGGGATGAGGATAAATTGGTTCAGCCGAAGTCCGGACGTGACGGAAGATATGGATAAATTTACGTAAGAATTTTTGAATGACTTACCCGAAGTTGATGGTTTCATATTTAAATCCGAGTCCTCGACGGTAGGTCTTAAGCGGATAAAAATTCACCCACAAATTTTCGCCTTAGTTTCCGAACCCCTACTCCGAGATTTGCTTCCCCCTAAATTTTTAAATAGCTGAATTGAAATAGTTCTGGAGGTTGAATATGCCTTACTGTCCCGAGTGTGGAGAAGAGGTTGAGAAAGGGGAAAAGTTCTGCCCCAATTGTGGTGCAGAGCAATCAGCTGCTGCTGGTGGAGAAGGAACGCAAAAGGTGAGCACGCGCAACATGAGTGATCTTCTACGTCCGGGAGTTTTGGTCGGTATTGCAGGTGTGTTGATTTTAATCGCAAGTTTCGCCCCTCTAATCGATAGCTATACGGTGGAATACAACGATAGCACACATACTGAAGAATTTCACGTCTCGGAAGGATGGCGGATCACTCTAGGTTTATCAATAATCGGAGGTTTAGTCATGATAGGAACAGCGCTAGGCGAGTTAGGTTATATAAGTATGCCCTCCGGAATGAAATTAATATCCACCATATTCGCGCTGTGGTTGTTGATATTTTCTATCTGTCTTATCTTAGGAAAACCCGACTTAATAGCACAGGCTCAGCATACGAGTCCCGATAATACCTATATTGTTAATTGGGGATGGGGGATTTACCTCCTTATAATTGCCCCTCTTCTGGCTCTAGGTGACGCATTCCAGTCTAGCAAGTATGGACTTCCAAGTTAGCAAGTCAAAATACAAGCAGCTGGTAGTTGGGCTAACGACGTAAAAACCTGTTATAGTTTGCCAATCATACATGCTTCGGTTCAATAGGATGGAGTTCTTTCCACCTAGAAAACGCCACAAGGGGTGAGAAAACTGTGCAGGTTTGGTCATAATTTTCATCCTCTCCCCGTTTGAGAATCAGCATTCTTACTTTAACTGTACCCTATTTCGAGAAATTTATTTGAACTGATTTAAGTGCTTGAACTCTTATAACCAGATTTTTTTAAAGCCTATTGTTTATTTTTTATGAAAAGTCTCGAAGGGGGTTGAAAATTCTATGAAAAATGAAGGGATAGGGACTGTTGCTATTGTTGTAATAGTGATAGTTGTAGCAGCCGTTGCAGCCGGAGGTTATATGGTCATGTCTGGAGGCGAAGGAGGTGGGGAAGAATGGGAAGAGGTCTCCGGAGGCCCCACAACCAGTGCTCAGGCATTATCAAGCGGCCAAGGCATAGGTGTGCCTCTGAAAAAAGGAATGTCTGCAAGTTATGGGTATTACCAGTCAGGTTCTAGAGTCGGAGAATATACCGTAACCAACGTTGGAGAAGAATATTTCCAGGGGGTATCGTACAGAAAAATTGAAGGTAGCGGAAACCTGAATTTTTCGGTTCAAGAAAAATCGGTGAAATTCTCCATGGACGTTACTGGGTACTTTGAAAACACTGGAATGCCCAAGCAACTTTCTTACACTTTCCACTACACCCAACCTAAGGAAAAGGATGTCGATATGGAGTACACTTGGAATGAAAGCCAGAGTGAAATGGTGACGGAAGTCTCAGGACAAACAACGACCGCTGATCTTCCGACAGAATATTGGAACACCATAAGTGCCGGAGATCTTTATGTGGGCTACTCAAAGCAGATGACTTACACGATAGAATCGACATCAGTAACCCTATCTATAGAAGTTATCGGACGGGAGGACGTCACAGTACCAAAAGGAACTTTCGAAGATTGTTACCTAGTAAAACTCAGCCAACCAGAAATAAATCAAGAGGGCAAATATTGGATTAACGAAGAAGGCGTAATGCCTAAGATGAACTTTAGCCAAACTATAGGAACTACTAGTTTAACGTTCACTATGAAGCTGGAGCACTACGGATACAAACCTTAACGAGAGGACAGTAGTGCTCTGGGGACCGACCGATCAACAAATAGTCGTCGAAGAGGTATAACTCCGTAACTCTGCGAACTTCAGTAATAAGATTGCTTATAGGCGAAAACAACCACTCCTTTTCGTTATATTTTCACCAATTTCGAGAAAGTCAGTTTTTTAAAGTCTGTCTTTTATCTTTATTATGAAAAAAGATTGACGGGAGGTGAGATTATTCCTTACTGTACAGAATGTGGAGAAGAGGTAGAAGAAGGGGTCAAGTTCTGTCCGGAATGCGGAACTCTTCAAACGGAAGAGGAATCAGAAGCAAAACAGGCGCAAGGTCAAGCGGGGGAGCGCCGGCAGCCGGGTCGACGGGGACCTTCTCTGATCGATAAATTGCAGAAGTCAGAGTCAATACATTGGTTCAAGTTCAACATCGGTACCTTTCTTACAGTAGGCATCGGGTACGCTATCGCGTTCGCCTTGTTCTTTGCATTGGCGCCCGAAACGGCGACTTCGGGGATGGGTTATAGTGGGGGCTCTATTATTGCCGCCTTGGCGTTTTTCTTCGGTCTTGGTTTGGCACCGCTTTTAGCTGCCATCAACGGAATTCGGATCGGTTCGGGTTTTCAAGACGAGGCGAATGTCGCGCTCGCAAACAGTTTCATCGGTTCCGTCATCGGGTTCCTTTTGATGACCTTCGTGCTGCTTCTCCTAATTTGGACACAGGTTGAGACCGGTGGCGGTGGGGATGTTAGTAATATACTCGGACCTATCATCGGGTTCAGCATCGGTGTTGGATTAACTGGTGCAGGCTCAACGTACCTAGCTAGAAGGAGATCCTAAACTCTCGCGTCAAGAATTTGTGGGCTCACTTTCAGCAAAAAGTATTGTCACCACCTCGCTCGGAGCTGGTAACACTCTTAGCTATATTTTCGCCAATTTCGAGAAAGTTAACAACCTATTAACTTCCAGTTTTAAGCAATATATCACGCTTTGCGTGGAAGGTTAACTTTTTTCTATATTTCCTCAAGGAGTAGGTTCCCTACCCATTATAGGCTGTCTGTTTGTTTCTTTCGGCATGTCCGATGATGGTACATCATTTTGAAAGATTAACTAACCAAAAATAGCTAGTCGAGAAACTTTCATGTTTTGGTTATACTTTACCTTTCTTTTCTCTTCTTTCAGTAAAAAAGAGAATCGAGATTCCTTATAAAATTCATTTCGTGAGTGAAACAAAAATTATACTATGTTGAGGAGATATTTCTATTCGCGATGATCTATGTTTGAGAGTATAAAACTTCGAAACAGATTGTTCGGTACCGAGGTTTTCAAAGGAGAAAGAGGAGTAAAGGTTCTGACTTCTGTTTTGGTCGTAGTAATAATTGCAGCGTTGGTTGGTGCAGGTATCTTTTTGCTTGGGTGGGAGGGAATTTTTGATGATTCTTCGTCTGACTCGAATCAGTCTGGTCCGATGCAGAGAAACGTGATGTTGGCTTCTTCTCCCGCTGCCCTCGATTTGGGCGATACAGACAATGAAAAGACTTCGAGTTTGGTAGAGGGGGCTAACCAGTTCGCGTTTGAACTGTTTTCTCAATTGGCCGAGGAAAATGGTAATTCTTTCATATCGCCCTATAGCATTCATACTGCTCTTGCTATGACATATGAGGGTGCTAGCGGCGGAACTGCTGATGGGATGGAGTCCGCCCTGAATCTGCCCGGCGACGACGACGTGAGACTGCCTGCTTTTGCCGACCTTCACGAGAAGCTGAATTTGGAGAGAGAGGTGGAGTTAAAGACTGCCAATGCTCTTTGGCCTCAAGAGAACTTTCCTTTCTATGAGGACTATCTGGAAGCTGTTAAAAAACATTACCTTGCTAGGATTGAGTCACTTAATTATACTCCAAATCCGGATGCTGCGGTCAAGAAGATAAACGAATGGGCTGCCGAACACACTGAAAACAAGATAAAGGAGATACTGCAGGACCTCGATCCTATGACGAGGCTTGTCCTGACGAACGCCATATACTTTAAGGGTACTTGGTTGATACCTTTCGATGAGTCCTTGACTGAGAAAGAACCCTTTCATCCCTCCGACGGTTCATCTGTTCAGGTACCGATGATGCAGTTCCACGAGAATAGGTTGGAGGAAAATCAGTTTTACTACTCCGAAACTTCAGGAACGAAGGCGCTGAAACTGCCGTACACCGGTAGAGAAATGTCCATGATTTTTTTGCTTCCTAAAGACGAGTCCAATGGAATTGATTGGCTCAAGGAGCAAGGTACCTCGGGTGAGTTTGAAGAAATTCAGAAAAATTTTGAGAAAAAACAGATGAGAAAAATCAAGATTCCTAAGTTTGAGTACAAGGTCAGGTATCAGGAAGAACTCAAGAGTGCTTTGAAAGATTTTGGAATGTCTTCAGCGTTCGAACCTGACTCAGCTGATTTCTCTGCTATGTCGCCTCTGGGAGAAAATCTATTCATAAGTAAGGTGGTCCACAAGGCGTATGTCAAAGTTGAGGAAAAGGGGACCGAGGCCGCCGCAGTAACAGGCGTAGTGATGAAAGTAACAGCAGGGCCTGAAAAATCATCATTTGTAGCCGACCGGCCCTTCATGTTTCTGATAAAAGATGAGAAGACCGGCAGCATCCTGTTTATAGGCAGTGTTGTAAATCCGCAAAGCGGATGAGGTAGTGAAAAAGGATTAGGGGGTCAAGATGGGTTATTTCAACTGATTTCGAAGAACCGTAAAGCTATCGAGAACTCTCGTTCTGATCACCCACTGGTTTGACTATTCTCATTTGTTCTCCATCAACAGACCGATTTTCGGCTGTGTGATCGATCTTCCGCAAGTAGAGGCCGACTCTCTCCGGTCGGATCCCCACGCCTTTTTCTCCTTTATCCATTCGCTTATGTCGAATGGTGTAAATTTACCAGTCAAATTCTCACAAGCTTCACGGACATAATCAACGGCCTGCTTACTCTCCTTCTCCGACCCGTAGTATTTCGGTTTCAAGTTCACTTTCCGGAGTATGTGCTCGCTCTTCCGCTTGTGCCAGCGAGAAAGGTCAGAAGTCCCGAGGCCCATCGCTCCCTCTTTGATAACTATGCCAAACTCGTCGGGATTTAGCCGCTGCATGGCATTCGGATCCAAGACCGAGTAAATCCAGTGAAGGTCCTTCGGCAAGATGTACATCCCCAGGTTCTTCAAAACCAGATATTCCGGGAGATCCCTGACGTCCACGTCTATCGAAGTGTGCTTGGTAGAGTCCAGTCCCAAGGCAAGGTCTGAGTGCCTCGACTTTCGGAGCATGTACATGAGTTCGGCCTTGCCCATGGTTTGATTCTTCCGGACCTTAATCCTCGAAATCGTAATCTACATGTTCAGCTATAATCTTCAAATAGTTAAGCAGCTTGTAAATTCGGTCTTTCGAATAATCTTGGACCTCGAGATCCCGCTTGTAATCCAGGAGGGTCTCCCGATCCAGCTCCGACAGTCCGTCCGATGATCTTATCCGTTCCTCCTCCCTAACCAGCTTAGGACCGTAATCGACCGCGGGCAAGCTTCACACCTCCATCTTTTGTAAGGGCAAGCCCTTTTTAAGGCGCGACAGAGAAAAGATTCGAACCCAGTAGTAGTGGTGCGGGGAGAGGGATTTGAACCCTCGACAACCGCATCTTCAGTGCGGCGCTTTTGGGCCAGGTTTATCCTGGGCTCCCAGCTGAGCTATCCCCGCCTATCTTCTCCTACTTACGTTAGATTTTATTTAGTTTTTGGTGATGCCTTTGATTTGAAAAACCGATTTCGTTTAACCACTTTTTACACATTTCATCCCCATTAATTGAAATAATATATTTAGTGTTCCATTCTTCTCTGGGAACCCACTCTCGAAATCCCACCCTAAAATTTCTATTTTCCAAAATTGCCTCTAGTTGTTCAGCGAGATTTTTGCTAGTTGTAGTTATTTCGATTGTAGGATAATCTTTACGATACCCTTTATCGCTGAAGAAGAATGAACCGTCGGAGTCAGCAATACCTCTTATACATTTACTCTTGATTTTCCAAGATGATTCGACTACATACTTCGGAATTTTTACTTTCTTGGCTTTACCAGAACCGACAGGTATTTCTGGTTTGTCGGAAAAATATTCAAAAAGTTCCTTTGAGCAAACTCTTATTCTCAACCCCCTCTGTCTTGTTTTTGTCCTTGGGTTTCCGCTCAGCTCGTTGCAAATAATTTCTGATAAATATTGGAAATATTCTGCGTCTAAATCAGGGTCACCAGTGAGTTCAACTCTGTAATGTCTACCGTCGGTCCAAAGATTCCCATCGCCTATTATCGCTCCCAATAGTTCCGCAATTTCTCCGTTCAGTTTCATTAGACCAGACCTATCTTGTTCATTTATAGTTGGCAGGGAGATAAAAAACGGAAAATTCGATATTTTAATACCCACCATTGACCTGTCGCCCCGTAACCGCTCTTTTTACCCACCGAAAATCCTAAAAAGATTTCAATAAGATTTTGAGAATTGAGGTGAATTTATGCCTGAAATTACCGAAGTCCCTGAAGAAGGCGGAGATGAGTTCGAGCGAATAAGCGCTCACACCCACATCAGAGGGCTAGGACTCGATAGTGAAGGCAAAGCACAGGATGTCGCTGCCGGGATGGTGGGCCAGAAGAAGGCCCGAGAGGCCGCCGGCCGAGTAGTCAGCCTCGTCAAGAAGGGTAAGCTAGGAGGACGCTCGGTACTACTTGCGGGACCTCCCGGAACCGGAAAGACCGCCGTGGCGGTCGGGATGGCCAGAGAACTCGGCGAAGACGTCCCGTTCATCCAGATTTCGGGATCCCAGATTTTCTCGGCGGACAGGGACAAGACGGAGATACTAATGGAGTCCCTACGCAAGGCACTCGGCGTCAGAGTAACGGAGATGAGAGACGTCTACGAGGGTGAAGTTGTTTCACTGAACATCGAGAGCGGCCAGACCTCTTATAACCCCTATCAGCAGACCGCGAGCGAGGCGAAGATATCTCTCAGGACGCAGGACGAGGAAAAGACGCTCAGACTCGGCAAGAGCGTGGCATCCTCACTTCAGAACAAGCAGGTTTCCGAGGGAGACGTCATACAGGTCGACGCCGAGACCGGTAGGATAATGAGAGTCGGTACGAGCAGGGAAGCATGGGACGAAGAGGCCGCGGACATCAATGTCAGCCCGGACTTGGTCGACGTGCCGACTGGAAGCATAAAGAAGGAAAGGGAATTCGTCTCCACCCTAAACATCCACCAGCTTGACACGATCCAGGCGAGGCAGAGAGCCAGAGGTGGAATAAGCATGCTATTCGGCGGTGGAGGAATGGAGATAGACGAAGAGGTCAGACAGGCGACCAACGATCAGGTAAGGCAGTGGATAGAGGAAGGAAAGGGAGAGCTTCTTCCCGGAGTTCTCTTCCTCGACGAAGTACACATGCTGGACATCGAGGCCTTCTCGTTCCTGAATCGTGCAGTCGAACAAGAGTTTTCACCAATCATTATTCTGGCGAGCAACAGGGGGAAGTCCAAGATTCGTGGGACCGATTACGAATCTCCCCATGGAATGCCGTTGGACTTTCTGGACAGGCTCCTCGTTATAGACACCCACCCGTACGAAAAGGACGAGATAGAGGAAATTCTGCAGATTAGGGCCGAGGAAGAGGATGCCGAACTCGACGAGGAAGCCCTCGACTATCTGGCGGATGTAGGCTCGAAGGCATCCATGAGGTATGCGGTACAGCTCATTGCTCCCGCGAACGAGGAGGCCAAGCGAAACGGTAGGGATGTGGTCAGCAAGGAAGATGCCGAGGAAGCCAGAAGGCTCTTTATAAGCGTCGAGGACTCCGTGGAAATACTCAAGGAATACGAAGACAAGATGATCTCGTAACTTACTCCCCCGTTTTTTATTTTTTCTTAGTCGAGGATTTTTAGGAGACTTCTAAATAATTGCATCTAGAGGCATGAAAAAACAGGGAGAGAGGATTAAAAATTGTTGGAAAGAATTTCATCGAGGACAGCCGGATTATGCGGCATTTTGGGCCCAATCGTTTCGATAATTTTCATAGGCGCCGCGATTTCGATCCATCCTTGGTTTAGCTTTGCCGATAACGCCTTGAGTGATCTCGGGGCTATTGGAACTTCCAATAACTACGTGTTCAATATCGGCTTGATCTTGACGGGGATTTTTGCCCTGATTTTTACGCTCGGTTTAATTCAATTCTTGGACAGGAAGCTCGGGCGAATAGGAGCGGTAATCTTTGGAGCGGGAAACGTTTCCTTGATATTGATCGGGATTTTTCCGGAGGGTATGCCTCTGCATTATCCCGTATCGATAGGTTTCTTCGCCCTTGCCGCTTTAGGAATATTTATCGAGGGGATAGATCAGCTCCGGAAGGATTCAACACGACCTTGGGGGATTCTTATTATATGCATACTCTTTCTGGCTGGAGCCTCCATAGTACTGACCTCCACCATACCTTACGATTTCACGCAGGGGCTCGTTCACGAGCCTTCGGCCAGCATTAGCTTTCCAATAGCGATTTCGGAAACGATAGGTTCGATAGTTTACGGAGAATTTACGATAGTTTTCGGCGCCCGCATGCTCGATGTCCTGTAAGGTAGGATTACTTTCCTAGATTCCGACCTAAATCTAAAAACTTGTAGATTTTTCATTATTATTGGTGCTCTCATGGGAGAGATAAAGATAGGCACATGTGGATATAGCTACTACAATCCTCCTGACGGCTGGAAGGAAGAGTACGAGAGCAAACTGCAGGCGTATTCTCATGCTTTCGAAGTCGGCGAAATAAATCGTACCTTCTACAAGCTCCCAATGACCAAAACCACGGAACGCTGGAGGCGGGAGGCGGCGGATGACTTCGAATTCACGCTGAAGGCGTGGCAGGCTTTGACTCATCCGACCAGTAGCCCGACATGGCGGGGAAAGAAGGACAAGTTGACCGAGGAACAAGAAGAAGAGTTCGGTTACCTCCGTCCCAACGAGCGGGTCGTCGGGGCCTGGGAGGAGACGAAGGAGAGAGCGGAGGCCTTAGAGGCAAATGTTTGCGTGCTACAAACGTCGGCCGGTTTCGATTGCTCAGAGGAGAACGAGCAAAATATGGTCGAACTGCTGGATAATATCGACAGGGGAAATATCGAATTAGCCTGGGAGCCACGGGGTGACTGGAAAGATAATCCCGATAGAGTTAGGGAAATCTGCGAGGATCTCGATTTAATTCATATAGTTGATTTAATGAGAAGGAATCCCGTTTCGAGCCATGAGATAGCTTACGTTAGATTGCACGGCCTTAATCCCAGGGAATATGACTATGATTACGACTATTCCGATGAAGAGCTTCGGGAGTTGGCGGAGGAGCTTGAAGATCTTGCCAAAAATCACGAGACGGTCTACTGCATGTTCAACAATTACGAGATGTTCGACAACGCCCAGAAGTTGAAAAAATTACTCTAATATTTTTCATCCACTGGATAATTGGTTTCAGCCTTGAAATCGGCGATACTTTCTAGGAAGCAGGTGTACAATTAGAGGGAGAAATTATCTTTTCCAATCCTTTTCTATCTCATATTAAATCTATACCCTATTTCCCTGTAATTGCAAGAATAGGGCCAATCATATCCGCCTCTTATGAGCAAGAAAATGGAATCAAGAATCGATGAAATGACGTTTGTCGTTGGAATGAGCTCCCTCGATTCAATAAGTAATCTCGCTCCCGACGTTGAAAAAAATCGATCTAATTTCAATAATAAGCGATTACGATTCCTTCGAGGTCCCCGCAAACGGAGAATTGGATATTATGAGTTCAGTAGTATTGCCCGCTGTCAAATCGTTAGTATTCGAGTGACGCGTCATAACTTAACCCGATCTCATTTTTTTGAAATGCTTTTTCAAGTATTTGCTAGTTTGAGTATCTACCTAGGATATGCTCAATAGCCTTGCATTGACGGCGACTATTATGGTACTCAGAGACATAAGAAGTGCTCCAATTGCGGGAGGGAGTAATATTCCTGCCCAGATTAGAGCACCCGCAGCCAAAGGAATTGCGAAGGCATTGTAACCAGTTGCCCAGAATAGATTCTCGATCATCTTTCTGTGGGTAGCCTTCCCGAACATGATAAGCTTCGTGACGTCTCCTGGATTACTATTGACGAGAATGATGTCTGCGGTCTCTGCAGCGACGTCCGTCCCGGAACCTATTGCAATTCCTACATCGGCTTGGGCTAGCGCAGGAGCGTCGTTTACGCCATCGCCAGTCATAGCGACGAATTCTCCCTTATCTTGGAGTTCCTTGATTTTGTCCTGTTTCTCGTGTGGAAGTACCTCAGCGAAGTAGCCGTCGAGGTTCAGTTCCTCAGAGACTTCCTTGGCGGTGGCTTCGTTATCTCCCGTCAGCATCCAACAACTGATTCCATCATCCTTCAGCTTTTTTATAGCCTCGTACGATTCCTCCCGAATTTTGTCCGATAGGCTTATCGAACCGATCAAATCATTATCTAAAAGGGCATAGACTACGGTGGCAGATTTCTCAGGTTTCAGATCCTCCGGAATTTCAATTTCTTTTTCTTTTAGGTAGTTAGGTCCGACGACCTTTATCGACCTACCACCCTCTACGCTTCCTTCGATACCCTTACCCTCTATTGCCTTGAAATCCGAAACCTCTAGAGTATCTATATCTTCTTCTTCCGTCCTTTCCATAATTCCGGTAGCGATCGGGTGTTCAGAGTTCTTCTCCAGAGATGCGGCGAATCGTAATACGTCTTTTTCATCGAATTCTCCGCCAACGGAACGAATCGAACTGACTTCAAAAACCCCCTCGGTCAGGGTTCCGGTTTTGTCGAATATGACAGTGGTAATTTTCCTGGAGTTTTCGAAGGCCGTTCTGTCTCGGATTAAGAGGCCGTTTTTAGCCGAGAGTGATGTAGAAATTGCGGTCACGAGTGGAATGGCAAGCCCGAGAGCGTGGGGGCAGGTTATTACCATCACGGTTGCCATCCTCTCAATTGCGAAATCCAATGGATTACCGACCATAAGCCATGCGGAGAGCGTCAAACCGCCGGCTGTTAGGGCAATTATGGTCAGCCAAAAGGCTGCTCTATCGGCGAGCCTTTGAGTACTAGATTTCGAAGATTGGGCCTCCTCCACCAGATTTATAACTTCTGAGAGGTAGGAATCCTCCCCTGCGCTCTCTATCCGAATTTCAAGGGATCCATCCCCATTGACCGACCCACCGATAACCTCATTTCCTTCTTCTTTTGATACGGGCTTCGATTCCCCAGTGAGCATTGATTCGTCTACGTAGCTTTCTCCTTTCTCTATCACGCCATCGGCCGGAATTTTCTCCCCGGGCTTAACTAACACTCGGTCCTCCTTCGATAGTTCCTTAATATCGATGTCTCTTGTTTCTCCGTCCTCCAATAGGTGGGCTTGGGAGGGCATCAACTTGGCAAGTTCCTGGAGGGATCGTGAGGCCGCCATGACGGACCTCATTTCTATCCAGTGCCCGACCAACATGACGTCTATCAGGGTCGCTAATTCCCAGAAAAAGGCATTTTCTCCAAGCCCTAAAACCACGGCTGCACTATATAAATAGGCGACGGATATGGCCACGGCGATAAGGGTCATCATCCCCGGCGATTTACTCTTCAACTCTGTGTATATTCCCTTGAGGAAGGGCCATCCTCCATAGAAAAATATGAAGGTCGATAGAGCCAGAACTAGGTATTTCATTCCCGGAAAAGTGAGAGAATAGCCAAGCCAACCCTGGATAGTTTCGGAGAAAATGAGGATTGGAACGGTAACGACCATGGAGATGTAGAATCTTCTTTTAAAGTCCTCCAGCATCTTTTGATGAGAGTTACCGCCTTCATCTTCCCCGTTTTCTTTCACATTTCAACCTCCAGCTAATTTTAATTGGTATACCATAAGATTTTAAGCTTCAGAAAAACTAGCCCCCATCCCCGCTCATAATTTAGGATTCCTGGTAACTCTATTAAGAGTAGATATCTATTCTAAATTCAATGATAGATTCACACTGCCACTTGGAATTCGGTCATTTCGATCAGGATAGGGAGGAAGTGATAGAAGAGTCCAAGAAGAGGCTAAAGGCAGTCGTCGATTCCTGTGCTGAAATAGAAACATCCGATGATGTCCTTGAACTTCATAGGAAACATTCCGAATTCATTTTTCCCTCGCTGGGCCTACACCCGAGATTTGCGGTAAATATTTCGGATAGAGAACTCCGGAACTATAAAGATAAAATAAAAGATGTCAGCTCGGAGATAGTGGCCGTCGGGGAAGTAGGATTGGATTATTACCATATTAAGAATTCTATGGAGAGGAAAAGGTGCGAGGAAGTCTTTCTGGATTTTGTGGAATTTTCGAATTCGTTAAATCTCCCCCTCGTTGTTCATTCAAGGGATTCGATGTCTGATGCATTGGATATTTTAGAGAAAAGTGAAGGAAAAGTGATTATTCACTGTTTTGCCGGAAATCTCGACCAACTCAGGGAGTCGCTGGATAGGAGTTATTATATCTCCCTAGGAGGCATGATTTTTCGGGCAAAGGATAAATTCCGCGAAATTCTGAAGGAATTGCCATTGGAAAATCTACTCCTGGAAACTGATGCCCCCTTTTTGGCTAGAGAGAAGGGGGGTAGATCCGAGCCTTGGTTTGTTCGGGAGGTAGCGGAGAGAATTGCAGAAACCAAAGAGGTAAGCTTTTCCGAGGTTTGGGAGTCGGCTGGGAGAAACGCAGTAGAGGTATTCAGCCTCCCGATTGAGATATAGAATTCCGATATTTGAGGGACTAATAAAGATTGTGAGCGGGCCCGCCGGGATTTGAACCCGGGTTACGGGATCCGCAATCCCGTGTCTTATCCGCTGGACCACGGGCCCAATAGCATGATTTAGTAACACCCTTAACCATTAAGCAATAATGGCAAAAAGAATTAAAGACCCCGATACTGATAGGTAAAGGCGATAAGAATGCCCAAATGTACAGGATGTAATCGAGACATTTCGCAGGAAGGCCGGGCAGTTAAATTCCCATGCCCAGGTTGTGGAGAGGTCACTATATGGCGTTGCGGAAAGTGTAGAGATTTAAGTAATACGTATGAGTGTCCTCAATGTGGGTTTGAGGGTCCATGAGGTGTTATCAATGGGAGAAGTTGCAGTCACCCTTCAGGTCATGCCGGTGGGTAAAGAAGTAGATATGGGGAAGCTGAAAGAAGAGGTTGAGTCCAGAGTTGAACCCAGGTCTATAGAGAAAGAACCAGTGGCGTTTGGATTGGAATCCTTGAAAGTCATGAAGGTTATACCGGATGATGCTGGTGGGACTGACGATCTTGAGGAAAAAATTCTCGAGATAAATGATGTCAAAGATGTGAAGGTTACCGATCAAAGGAAATTACTTTAGGATACTTCTGTGTAATTTGGGTCATATGTGGCCGGTCGCTCTTTTATTTAGGATTTTTGGAAGAATAACTGGACCATAATACTTTAAAACCTCAATACTCTACATTAATCGAAATTAGAAAATTCAAAAGTCATGTTCATAGGGCGTCGCCCGGCGCCCTTTAATAAAGCCAAGAGCCCAACGGTTCCCCCGGCCGTTGGGCTCCCTCCCCCCACCCCCTTTTTGAGTTGACAAGAAGGGAGGAAGAATGGTTTGTTCGGGGTACCCCCTTTTTTATAGGACCATGTCTAGATGTTTTTGAAGGACATTAAAATGCCCGAATCTCTAGAAGCTTTGGCCAGAGAATCGGAAAAGGCACTCGTTTTTGGGATTGGTGGGGGAGGAGATATAGTTGGGGCTCTCCCTACCTATAGATATCTCAAGTTTTTGGGGTTGGAATCTATTGTCGGAGGCTTGTCCTGGGAGAGGTCTATCAACGACCCGAAACCAGGACCACGAAAGATTGAGGAAATAAAAGACATTAAACTACTTTCGGATACGACTGCCCTTGCCACTCCACGAACACGCACAGAAGACGGAGTAAAATTCGCCGAGACCAGCGTGGCTGAGATCATTGGAGAAGATACTTTTCTTCTAGATCCCAGTCAGGGAGTACAGGGCATGATAAGAGGATTGAATTCCACTGTCGAGAAATTGGATATCGATCTTATTGTAGGCATCGATGTGGGTGGAGATGTGATGGCCAAGGGTGATGAGGACGGGCTACAGAGCATGCTCGCCGATAGCATGGTTTTAGCCTCGCTTACTCAATTGGATATCCCCACCGTTCTGGGGGTTCTGGGGTGCGGTGCGGACGGTGAGCTCGGTCAGGAAAAATTTCTAGAAAACTCTGCAGAGGTCGCCAGGTTAAACGGGTTTCTGGGTGCTAGGGGAATAGCTCCCGAGGACATGGAATTGTTGAGTGAGGCGGTCAGAAATACCAAGACCGAATCCTCCGCTCTTGCGGTAGAAACCGCCCGTGGCCAGGTAGGAGAAATTGAGATCAGGGATGGAAGACGGAGAGTTAATCTATCTCTGGTTTCCGCGATTACTTTTTATTTCGATCCGAAAATTGTTATGGAAGGGATAAGCATGGTTGCGAAGAGGCTTATTCCTACCCAATCCTTGAGAGTGGCCGACAAAATTCTGAGAGAAGAAAAGATTCCGACTGAAGTTGATTTTGAAAGAGATTATGAGGCAGAAGACCAAATAAAAGAGGGGAGATAGACCGGTGAGAATATGAGAAGGATAGATTTACATACCCACACGTTCTTGAGCGATGGAGATCTTTTGCCCGCCGAGCTTGTGAGCAGAGCCGAAGATTTAGGATATGAGGCTATTGGCTTGACTGATCATGTCGGCCCCTCAAACCTTGAATGGGTTCTGGAGTGTACACTCAAAGCGGCAGAGAGTTTAACGGAGACAACTGATGTCAGGGTTGTGCCAGGAATCGAGCTCACTCACGTTCCTATCTCGATTATACCCGAATTGGCGGAGGAAGCCAAAGAAAGTGGGGCCGAAATTGTTGTGGTTCATGGAGAAACACTTGTGGAACCTGTGCCGCTGGGAACAAATCTGGCGGCCTTAAAATGTGAGGATGTCGATATATTGGGACATCCTGGAATGTTGTCTCAGGAGGAGGCAGAGATTGCCGCGGAAACGGGAACCCATCTTGAATTGACTTCAAGGAAGGGACATAATCTAACCAACGGTAGAGTCGCAAGCCTGGCCATGATGGAGGAGGCCAATTTGCTGGTGAATACTGATGCACATTCACCCGAAGATATGATAACTCAGGAAGAGGCTGAGGCAATAGCTTTGGGCGCAGGTGTGAAAGAAGACATGCTAAAGGAAATTCTTGAGAAAAATCCCAGAAGCCTGCTGAGGGAGTAGAATGATTTCGAAGCGAGTCCAAGAAATGATTGAAGAAGGCGCAGCTTATCCGCTGGCGGAATCCTCGGAAGAAGAGGAAAAGGAATTTATCAAGCTCTGTTCTAATGAAAATCCTTACGGACCTTCCCCAGAGGTAATCGAAGCCATTAAGCAGGGAGCGGAGGGCGTGAAGAGATATCCAAAATCAAATGCTGTAAAACTCAAGGAAGCAATCTCGGACTACGTTGGAGTAGAGCCATTTCAGATTTGTTTGGGAAACGGTTCGGATGAGGTAATGGATTTGGCTTGCAAGGCCTTCATGAATCCGGGCGACACGGCCCTTATACCGATACCTACGTTTAGTCAGTACGAATTGGCGTGTAGAGCAAACGCCATGGAATTGAATTTTGTTGAATTGGAAAATTATCAATGGAGCTCTGAAGAGCTTGTCGAAGAAATCGGAGGATGTAGAATTACCTTTCTTGGAAGACCAAACAATCCAACTGGAAACTCGCTAGATGAAGACGGGTTAAGGGATCTTCTGGAAACGGGAAAAATGATTGTCGTCGACGAGGCGTATGGGGAATTTTCGGATTATTCTGCGGTAGATTGGATTGAGGATTACGATAATCTTTTGGTTCTACGAACTTTTTCCAAGATTTTCGGTTTGGCCGGTCTAAGGATAGGATATGGGGTAGGAAATGTAGAACTGATTAGGGCCTTAGAGAGAGTTAGACCGCCCTTCAGCGTTAACTTACTGGCCCAAAAAGCCGCGGTTGCGGCTCTCAATGATATAGAATTCATGAAAGAGTCTAGGAGGAAAATTCGGGAGGGGAGAAAGGAATTACAGGAAGAACTCGAAGAGATAGGATTTGACACTCTGGACTCGGACGCAAACTTTGTGATGGCAAGTCCAAGCCCCTTTGGTTTAAGTGCTTCTGACTTGTGCGAATTCCTAACACGAGAGGGAATTTTAATTCGAAATCTTTCCGGTTTCAGGGGTGCAAGCCCTGAGTGGGTCAGAATCACAGTTGGAAAGCCTAGTGAAAACAAGCGTTTAATTAGAGGGCTTAAAAAGTGTATAGAGGAAGAAAAATGACTGTCAAACTGGCAATTCCGAATAAAGGTAGACTTCATGACCCCACCTTAGATCTCCTGGATGATTCGGGGATAGGAATAGTAGATAGAGGAGCCCGTCAGCTTTTTGCGAGGACGGATGTACCGGAGCTGGAGATTGTTTTTGTTAGAACTCAGGATATACCCAATCTTGTAGAATCCGGAGCTGCCGATTTGGGAATTACAGGCCACGATTTAGTCATGGAAAGCGGAGCAGATGTAGAGGAGCTATTGGATTTGGATTTCGGCAAAGCTAGGATGGTTGTGGCTGCCCATGAGAAGTCGTCCGTTGATTCTGTAGAAAATATAAAAGACGGCTCAAAAGTAGCTTCTGAATTTCCCAGAGTGGCTCAGAATTATTTTGATAAGAAGGGGATAGATATAGAGTTAACCGAGGTTTCTGGCGCGACTGAGATAACACCTTTCATTGGCATGGCCGACCTGATAGTGGATTTGACCAGCACGGGGACCACCTTAAGAACCCATGGTTTGGAAATAATAGACACTTTGTTCGAGACCTCCGTGAGATTGATAGCTAATAAGGATAGCTTGGAGGAGGATAAGGAGAGGATAGAGGATGTTCGAACTGCTATGGAAAGCGTCATCCAGGCCAAGCCCAGAAAACTGATTATGATGAATGTACCCGAGGGCAAGATATCGAAAATCAAAGAAGTTATGCCGGGCATGTCCGGCCCGACGGTTTCGGAGGTTCAGGGGGCGGATTTATTGGCCGTTCAGGCCGTAGTGCAAGCTGAAGATGTTTATGGTATAGTCAAGAAGGTAAAGGAAGAAGGGGCTAGAGATATTTTAGTTATTCCGATTGAGAGGATAATTCCATAAATTGGGGGGCAAGATGCTAGTTATACCAGCAGTAGATATCAAAGAAGGAAAATGCGTCCAGCTAGTCGAAGGAGAGCCTGGGACCGGTGGAAAGTATGGGGATCCCGTCCGGGCTTCCTTGCGGTGGGAAGAAGAGGGTGCCTCTTGTCTCCACCTGGTAGATTTGGATGCGGCCATGGAGGAGGGAGAGAACCTGAATAAGATCGCCGAAATTTTGGCCAATGTCGGTATAGAAGTTCAAGTGGGCGGTGGGATAAGGGGGCTAGAGAAAGGCTTCGAATTACTCGGTATAGGTGCCGACAGAGTAATCTTAGGAACGGTGGCCTTCGAAGATCCGGAAATCGTGCGTGAATTTGTGGAAAAGGGCGGGACCGATTCCGTCATGGTTGCTATGGATATAAAGGAGGGTAAGGTGATGGTGAGAGGTTGGAAGGAAGAATCGGAAAAGGATGCCATTGAAATGGCTAAGAAATTTGAGGAGATTGGAGTAGGAAGTTTTCTGTTTACAAATGTGGATATTGAGGGCCAAATGACAGGAATTGATGTTGAGAGCATCAAAAAAATTGTCCGTGCAGTGGAAATTCCAGTCATTGTAGCAGGAGGAGTTAAATCACTTGAAGACGTGAAAAAAGCTAGAGAAGCCGGGGCATCTGGCATTGTAATTGGCACGGCTTTGTACGAAGGAGAAGTTTCACTTGAAGAGGCTATGGAGGTGGCTAAATGAGAGAAGGAAAGATCAAGCGCGAGACGGATGAGACTACCGTAGAGGTAAATTTCACTCTGGAAGGATCTGGAGAGGCGGAAATAGAAACCGGAATTGAATTTTTCAATCATTTACTGGATTCCTTCGTAAGGCACGGGAATTTTGATTTGGTTGCCAAGGCGAAGGGTGATTTCGAACACCACATAGCGGAGGATGTAATGATTGCTCTCGGAGAAGCTTTGGATGAGGCTCTGGGGGATAAAGAAGGCATTAGGAGAATGGGTGACGCAGTCGTTCCGATGGATGACTCACTGGCCCTGGTGGCTCTGGATTTGGGCGGACGAGTCTATACTGATATTGAAGTCGAGTTTGGAAAAGAAAAATTAGTCGATATGAATTCCGATTTGTTTGTACACCTTCTGGAAACTTTGGCTGGCAACGCCAAGTGTAATCTCCACGTTGATCTATTGAGAGGAAATAACGATCACCACAAAGCCGAGTCTACTTTCAAAGCTTTAGGAGCTGCGCTCTCTGAAGCTGTCGAGGTCGTAGGTGAAGATGTTCCAAGTACCAAGGGGGTTATCTGAATGCCAAAGAGAATAATTCCCTGTTTGGATACTAGGGGAGGAAAGCTCGTGAAAGGTGTGCATTTCAAGGACATCGAAGAGATTGGCGATCCAGTTGAGCGAGCCAGAATGTACGAAGAACAAGGGGCTGATGAATTGGTCTTTCTCGATATAGTTGCTACTCCCGAAGGTAAACCGACTTTTTTGGAGGCCGTGGAAAAGGTTTGTGAGCAAATATCCATCCCTTTGGCGGTCGGAGGGGGAATAAGGAGCGTCGAGGATGCCGAAGCCGCATTCGATGCGGGTGCCTCTAAGGTTTCCATTAACACCGCGGCCGTCAAGAATCCCGATTTAATCGAGAAAATTTCCAATGAGTTCGGCACCGATAGCGTCGTGAGTGCCATAGATGCCGATAAAATTTCCGAAAGTAAATGGGAGGTCTATGTCTCCGGGGGAAAGGAGCCCACGGGTAAGGACATGATTGACTGGGCGGAAAACGTCGAATCTAAAGGAGCCGGCGAGATTCTATATACTGGACTTCATACCGATGGAACCAAGGATGGTTATGATTTGAAAGGAACCAGGGAGTTGGCTGAGGCGGTTGATATTCCCATTATAGCCTCTGGCGGGGCCGGAAATTTAGAACATATTAAAGAGGCCTTAACAAATGGTAAAGCGGACGCAGCACTTGCAGCCAGTATATTTCACTACGATGAGTATACTGTGAGGGAAGTGAAAGAATATCTGCGAGATCAAGGCATATCCGTGAGGTTATGAAATGGAAGAAACCCCGTTTGAAATAATCCGACTTTGGAAGCATGACGAGAGATATCAGAGGAGACTTCACAAGAGGTCCGACAAAGAAGTCGCGAAAGTACTTTCGGAAGCCGAGAAGATAGTTAGCGAGGTTCGAAATAGAGGGGACTTTGCAATAATAGATTATACCAAGAAATATGATGGAATCAAGCTTACTCCGGAGGATTTGAAGGTTACCGAAGAAGAATTTTCGAGGGCTTTTGATAGAATTAGGAGAAGATATCTGGAGGCCATTAGAGAGGCTGCCGATGTGATTAAAAGATATCACGAACGTCAACTCCCCGAGGAATGGTCGGAGGAGTTTGAGCCGGGTGTGAACGCCGGTCAGGTTTTGCGACCGCTTGATAAAGTTGGTGCGTATGTACCTGGCGGGTCCGCTATGTATCCTTCCAGTGCACTTATGACGGTCATACCCGCGAAGGTAGCCGGAGTTGATAAGGTTGTGGTTTGCACCCCACCTGATTCTAACGGGAAAATTAACCGCCCGACGCTCGTAGCTGCGAAGATTGCAGGCGCGGACGAGGTGTATAGAGTAGGAGGCGCTCAGGCGATTGCGGCGATGGCTTACGAGGGAAAAACTATTCCAACGGTCGATAAGATTATAGGTCCCGGTAGTTCTTATGTTGCGGCAGCGAAGAAAGTAGTTTCTTCGGCGGTTGATGTGGAGTTCATGGCCGGACCTAGTGAGGTTCTTGTTTTGGCGGACTCTAAAGCCGATCCCTACAGAGTAGCTCTGGATTTGGTTGCTCAGGCGGAGCATGATGAATCTGCATCTTCGGTCCTAGTCACCACTTCCGAGAAGTTGGCCGAGGAAGTGGTCGAGGAGGTAAATTCATTATTCAGGGAAATTCCTAGAGGCCGTATTGCGAAGAAAGCCATCCTGAATCATGGAAAGATAATTTTGACCCGCAGCCCGAAGAAAGCCGTCAAATTTGTGAATGACTTTGCGCCCGAGCATCTCGAGTTAATGGTCAAAAATCCGGAGAAAAAACTTGAAGAAATTGAAAATGCTGGGGCGATTTTCTTAGGCTCCGATTCTCCGGCCAGCGTGGGAGATTTTGCCGTGGGACCCAGTCATGTTCTTCCCACTGGTGGAGACGCGAAAACACACGATGGTTTATCTGTATTCGACTTCCTTTGTATGCCCAGCGTTCAGAATTTATCCAAGAATGGACTGAAACAGGTCATAGATGTCGTCGAGGAAATGGCGGAAATGGAAGGCCTGGAAGCCCATGCCAGGAGTGTCCGTGATCGGCTAGAAGGTGACTAAATGGGCGCTGAGATTCTTGAGGAAGTCTTTGAAGTAATTAGAGATAGACGCGAAAACCCTCTTGAGGAATCTTACGTTTCCTCCTTGATGGATCAAGGTAAGGAAAGGATATTGGAAAAGATTAGCGAGGAGTCATTTGAACTTATAAAGGCTGCTGATGATGAGTCCCCCGAAGATATAGTTCATGAGTCTGCGGACACAATTTTTCATGTGATGGTCCTTTTAGCCTCCCAAGGAATTGAATTTGATGAAGTAATGGAAGAGCTAAGGAGGAGGCGCAAACCACGTGAAGCTGAGTAGGGATAAAGCGAGAGAAGTTTTGGATTTTCTAGATTTCGAAGAGGGACTTATAACGGCCATTATCAGGGATTATGAGGATAAAGAAGTTTTGATGGCCGCTTTCATGAACAAAGAGGCGGTTATAGAGACGCTTACCTCGGGACTAATGCATTTCTGGAGCAGGAGCAGGGAAGAGCTTTGGTTGAAGGGCGAAGAGTCGGAGAATAAACAAATAGTCAAAAACGTTAGGATCGATTGTGATGGAGACGCTCTGCTTTTCGATGTAGACCCCGAAGGTCCCGCCTGTCATGAGGGCTATAGATCCTGTTTCTATCGAGAGGTCAACGAAGAGGGCAATTTTAATAAAGTCATGGAAAGGGAATTCGACCCCGACGAAGTTTACGAATAGATATTTCGGAAGACCTCCGCGAAAATCTTTTGAACAATTCCGTTCAACTGGTACTTGATAGGTGATTTGTATGGCAACTGAGGATGAATTTAAGGAAAGTAAATCAATCTCTCCGAAGAAAATAAGAAAGGAACTTATTCTCTATTTGCTTGAAAATTACGGAGAGTTACAGACGAAGGATATCGCCGAGATTTTGGGCTATGAACCCCGCACGATACGAAGATCTTTGAAGAAATTGGAAGAATCTGGAAAAATTGAATCCGATAAACTCGGAAGAAGCTACATCTGGTCTCCAGTCGAGGAAGAGGAAGAGAGACTGATGTATTTCTAAATTTCTTTTTCTAACCGGAATTTAGATAAAGTTTGATATCTTCACCGGACTTTTCAATATCCTGAAACTTCAAATCCGAGAAGGTTTTGTGTAAATTGCATCTGGGAGTTTTAAGCGCCAATAGATCAGGGGCCTCGATGTTCAAATCCCTTTCTCCACCAATCGTGAATTCCACCGTATTTTCTCCTTCCGCTGCTGCCTCCTTTATTTCCTTTGCTAGATTATTCAAAATTTCAGTGTCTTCGGATGAGGCTTTCTCCTCAATCTGAAAGTTCTCTTCAAAATCTTCACGAATCTTTTCCAACTGTTCTTTATTCTTTTTTACTCTTCTTCTCCTCATCCAAATAAAGAAGATAATAAGGCATAAGCTCAAGATGATAAGACCGGCAAGTGTCTTTCCTACCATTCGCTTTCTCCAATTATTTTTTGTTAAAATTTCTTATAAATAGATATTTTCCGCGTCATTTCGTTTTTCGGAAAATTATTAGGGTCGAAACCTTTTTTTATTTTTCACTTTAAGAGAAGAGGAAGGGAAGAGAGAATTGAGAGTACTTCTGTTGTCACCCGGGGTAAAGGGAACTAAAAGAATAGAGAGCGATGCTGCCTGGCCCCCCCTAGGTCTTCTTTATATTGCAACCGTCCTTATGGAATCGGGTCATTATGTGAGGGTGATTGATAATTCCAAGACTGGCCTGTCTAAAGAAGAAATGGTAGAGCGTGTAAAAAGTGAAAATCCTCAGGTAGTCGGGATAGGCACTCTAACTCCAACCTTTCGAAGGGGGATAGAATTTGCCCGGGCTATCAGGGAGGAATTCCCGTATATCAAGATAGTATTTGGAAACTATCATCCTACCTTTACCTACGAAAAAATTCTTCGGACATATCCTGAAGTAGTGGATTACGTAGTTCTGGGCTATGGTGAAGAGACCTTCTTGGAACTCGTAGAAAAATTAGAGAACGGAGAGAAAGTCAAGGACGTCAACGGTATCGCCTTTCGACTAAATGGTGAGGTAGTCAAAACTGAGAGAAGAGAATACACCAGTGATCTCAGCAAATTTCCGTTCCCCGATAGGTCGCTTTTGGAGAGCGAGTACCGATCCGAGATAATGGGAGTGATTGGGAGCGCCGGCAAGTTCACGACCGTGGTGACCTCAAGAGGCTGTCCCTTCGCCTGCAATTTTTGTGCATGCTCTGCATTTTCGAGGAAAAGGGTAAGATATCGTTCTTCAGAGAGGGTAGTCGAAGAGTTGGAATTATTGGCTAGCGAAGGTTATGAAGAGGTCGGTTTTGTGGATGACAATTTTCTCCTCCGTGAGGGGAGAGTCAAAAAAATCTGCAACTTAATTAACGAGAGGGATTTAGATTTGGACTTCTGGGTGGAGGGTAGATCGGATCAGGCTTCTCGGGAAGTGTTAGATAGTTTAGCCGAAGCTGGTTGCAAGACAATTTATTTCGGCTTGGAGAGCGGACTCCAAAAAATGCTCGACTATTACGAGAAGAATACGACTCCCAAAATAAATCGAAAAGCCGTAAGGAATTCAAAGAAATCAGGCATCGAAAATGTTATCGGCTCTTTCGTAGTAGGAGCTCCGGCCGAAGATGGAGAGGATATGAGAAAGACTTTTGACTATATTCTGGATTTGGATGGGTTGGATTTCCCTCAGGTGAATGCCCTTGAGATTGCTCCGGGCATGGATTTCTGGGATAGAGCTATTGAACAAGGTTATCTGGACGAGAAAGAAGCTTGGAAGGATCCTTGGCCGGCTGCAGACGTTTTTCCATCTAAGTTAGAAAGCGATGAGATTGAAGATATGATTAATGAGTTCTATAAGGAATTTTTGACCCGACCGGGTTATATTTTTTCACAGATTGCTAGGACACTTATTAGCAGTTATAGGTTAAGGGTTTTGAGAGCCAATATTGAGTCAGGTATCAGCTTAAGACAGGTCGGAGAATACTTGTGGGGTACTAAGTAAGACGCTCGATTTAAACTCGCCTGATAAATTCCGTCCTACCCCGCTCGAAAATAATTAGAATCTTAACTTTTAGCGCTGAGAAGTCTATTTCAAATGAACGGTTATTAGGTGGGAGTATTCACCTGGGGAATTGAGCCCAGCCTCAAAAAGATAAAGCTAATAGATTAAAAGAGATGATTTTTGCTAAGCTATTGCGCCACCGATTAATCCACCGATAGCTGAAAAGATCCCACCACCCAAGCTCACTAAGATTACAGCAAGCCCTACTGTTCCTCCTACCAGCATACCTAAAGGGCCTAAAACAGTCCCCATTGCTAAAAAGATTACAGCCAGTATAACCCCGCCTAAAATTCCTGCACCGAATCCTGCCAAAGCACCTTTGACAGCCCCTTGGTTCGTGATTGCTCCGGCTACAATACCCCCTATAAGATGGCCTAAAATTGGAATCCACCCCAAAAGGGCGGCGACAATGAATCCTATACCTATTCCCGCTTTCATACCCAAAGTAGTTCACACTCTTGCGAATTATCTTATTTTTGTTTTTTCTAATTATTGTTCTGTTTTTATTTCTGAAAGGGGGAGCGATTTTTGGCCCCTTTGTCATAATTTTTTATCTTTTGTATCCGGGGAAGCCACCTTCCCAATCGTGGATTGGATGGGTGATGAATCCGATATGTTTTAATTGCTCGGGCGAGAGAATGGGAATAACTGGTTCACGGCATGTCTGAAACGGGACCTCGTTCGAGTCCCCGAAGCCGAGTTCGGGGGCGTCAGGACCTCGGGGACTGGATCCCTCGTGGACTGTGAATGAGGGCACCAGTGGCAGTGCCCCGAACTCCATAGCTACGACCCGTCCTCCGGATACTCGCCTATGGCGGGAGACAAGTCGGTGAGCGGAGGAGGACCGTCAATAATGGCTATGAAGAGTCGGTGGCTCTTCACGCCACTTCCACCGGTAACACCTCGACCTCGGACTGGAAGGGTGTGAATGGGTGGAAGCTCCGTCCTTCAGGTCGGAGAGGATATCACATCCCCACCTTTTGCCCTCCGAATAATCCCATTCAAGGAATAAATAGTCGATATTATGAATAGTACTTCCGTATAACGAAAAAGAGGTTATCCCCTGAGGTTTTCGTTTTCGATGAAATTGTAAAACTCCAGTAAATCGCATTAAAAGGGAGTATTTTAACCCCCAATAGATATTTTTTTAGACTTGGACTTGATAGTAAACCAAGGAGCCCATAATGACTAAGATGGTAGATATCAGTGGAAAGGATCGGGTCGATCGAATAGCAGAAGCAGAGGGTTCTATAAAACTTCAGCCGCAAACGATTGAGAAAATAAAGAACGAAGAGGTTCCTAAGGGGGATGTATTATCTGTAGCCCAGACAGCAGCAATTTTGGCCGTCAAAAACACACCTGATTTTGTCCCGTTGACCCACCCCATTTCAATTTCTGGTGTGGAAGTAGATTTCGAGCTCGAAGAGGATATCTTGAAGACATTTGTAGAAGTTAAGAGTGAAGGGCAGACTGGCGTAGAGATGGAGGCGCTTACTGGAGTGATGGCCTCCCTCGCCACGGTTTGGGATATGGTTAAAGGGTTTGAGAAAGATGAGGAAGGGCAATATCCCCATACAAAAATAGAAAATATTAGAATATTGAGAAAGGTGAAAAAATGACTGCTGAAGAACATAGAAAGGAGGCCCCCGAAGATTTGCACATAGGGGTTGTCACTGTGAGCGACACCCGATCTGCTGCGATGGAAGAGGGTCGCGATGAGGACAAATCCGGAAAAATAATTCAGGATAGACTGGAAGGAGCCGGATTCTCTTCCGCACGAACAATCATTCCGGACGAAAGGGAGGACATAGAGAGGAACCTTGAGGATTTGATTTCAGATCCCGAGGTTGATGCGATAATAACCACGGGAGGTACTGGAATTGCTGCCAGAGATATAACGGTCGATGTGGCAAGGGAATATTTCGACAAGGAACTGCCGGGGTTTGGTGAGACGATGAGACGGAAAGGGTACGATATGGTCGGGGGTCCAGGATTCATGACTCGAACCACTTTGGGAGTCTCTGAAAAAATTCCGATTTTTTGCCTCCCAGGCACACCCAATGCCGTTGAAGTTGGAATGGATTTGATTATTCCGGATTTAGCACATATAGTAAAACATGCCCGTGAATGAGATGGAAGTTAAAGGCCGCGGTTTTTCGGAGTATATCAGGCTTGAGCGAGCGAGAGAGATAATTTTTTCTGAAGTTGAGGAACTGGAGACGGAAAAAATACCTTTCCACAAATCGGACGGTAGAGTGCTTTCCCAAGACGTGGAGTCTGAAGTCGATGTTCCACCTTTTGATCGCTCGGCGATGGATGGCTACGCGGTTCGGGCTGAAGATACCTTTGGGGCCGATGAAAATGATCCCATAGAGTTGGAAGTTATCGCCTCGATAGAGATTGGTTCGTATCCCGATTTGGAGTTAGGAAAAGGAGAAGTAGCAAAGATATCCACTGGAGCACCTCTCCCAAGGGGAGCCGATGCAGTAATAAAAATAGAAGAAACCGAAAAGGAAGATTCAAAACTGGAAATTTTTGCACCGGTATCGGTTGGAGAAAATGTGTCTAAGAGAGGGGAAGATGTGGAGTCAGGAACGACTGTGTTCGAAGCTCCCCGAAGACTCCGACCCTCCGATCTCGGTTTGTTGGCCTCTACGGGTAATTTGGAGGTGGAAGTTAGAGAAAAACCCAAGATAGGAATTGCTATCACTGGAAACGAGCTGAGAGCACCTGACGAGGACCTTGAACCTGGGGAAATCGTAGAGACAAATAGCAGGACCCTGGGAGGTTCAGTCGAAAAGTGTGGGGGTGAATATACTCGCTTGGGAATTGTCCCGGATGAAATGGAAGAAATAGAAGATACTTTAGACAGGGCTTCAGATTTCGATCTGCTGATTTTGACCGGAGGATCCTCCGTTGGTGAAAAGGACTATGTTCCTGATGCCATTTCGAACAAGGGTGAATTGTTATTTCATGGAGTTGCTATGAGGCCAGGAAGTCCATCCTCTTTTGGAGTGGTTGGAGAAACTCCAGTTTTTTCATTGGCCGGGTCTCCCGCCGCCGCTTTGGTAGCTTTTGAGATGCTAATCAGGCCTACCATGCGCACGATGAGTGGTTTACCTCCGGAGAGACTCGAACCCAATTGGAAGGCTAAGCTAACCCGGAAAATTACATCCTCTCTTGGGAGGCTGGATGTTGTTAGGGTGAAGTTGAAGAGAGAGAATGACGAGTACCATGCTGACCCTATCCGGATTACCGGTTCTAGCATTTTGAGAACAGTCTCTGAAGCCGACGGAGTGGTGTTGGTACCCGAAGATATGGAAGGATTTCCCAGAGGCGAAATAGTAGAAGTCAGGCCCTTCGATTTTTGATTTGTTAATTCCTTTCGGTTAATAATGATAGATTTTTTAATCAATGTATGCTATTTATAACCGATTCTTCATGCACGAACCTCTGAACGTCAAAGAGTTAGATCAAGCCCGGTCCGAATTTTCTGAACATTGGAAACCAGCCCCCAGGGTTGAAATTATATCTATTGACGAGGCGTGGGGGAGAATCTTGGCCGAAGATGCTGCGTCCAATGTAGATTTACCCCCCTTCAGCAGGTCCGCCTATGATGGTTTTGCCGTCAGGGCGGAGGACACCTTTGGAGCTGAGGAAGATGACCCGAACGAACTTGAGCTAAAGGGGGAGGTCCATGCAGGAGATCGTCCCGATTTGACTGTAGATGAGGGGACTTGCGCCGAAATTTCCACAGGGGCTGTAGTTCCTGAAGGAGCTGATGCGGTAGTAATGGTCGAGAATGCATCGAGGAGGAATGAAAAGGTAGAAGTAAGAGAGGCAATTTCTCCGGGAGAAAACATCTCCGAAAGAGGATCGGAAATAGCGAAGGGAGATGTGATTGCAGAGGCCGGACAAAGAATTTCTCCTCAAGTTCACGGAGCCCTCTATGCAGCAGGAGTTCGAGAAATACAAGCCTATAGGAGTCCCGAGGTAGGGATAATTTCAAGTGGGGAAGAGTTAGTGAAAGTTGACGAGGAACTCGAAGATGGTCAGATCTATGACGTGAACGGTCCAGCTGTCTGTGATGCCGTTAAGGCCTCTGGAGGGGCCCCCGATTACTTGGGCATCGTTGCAGACGATATGGCGGAAATAAAGGATAAGATCAAAAAAGCTCTATCCGACTATGATGTGGTAATTACGTCCGGTGGTTCCTCTGCCGGTTCGAAGGATATTCTTCCTCAGGCGATAAACGCGCTGGGAGAACCCGGGGTTGTGGTTCACGGGCTCGCTCAGAAACCCGGTAAGCCGACCGTACTATCGGTAATAGATGGAAAACCTCTTTTCGGTCTTCCCGGATATCCGGTTTCGGCCTTAATGGTCTTCGATCAGGCCGTTGCCCCTTATATCAGGAAGATGGCAGGTATTTCGAATCCCAGTCGAGCCACCCTTCAGGCCTCCCTCACGAGGAAAGTCTTGCCGGCCAGGGGGAGACGCGAACTTCTTCCAGTCGGGGTTTTTCGGGATGGAGAGGAGACCTTCGCTGAGCCGTTGCGTGAGGGTTCGGGCGCGATTACTTCCTTAGCTAATGCGGATGGATACGTCGATGTTCCTCTCGGTCGGGAAATTCTCGATAAGGGGCAGGAGGTAACTGTGAAGCTATTCGGAGAGGGTGAACTTGCCTAGATTAGCGATAATTAGCGGGTTCAAAGAGAGTGGGAAGACCAAAGTCATGGAGGAATTGGTTAAGGAGTTCAAGGAGCGAGGTTATAGGGTTGGCACTATCAAGCACATTCCCATTGAGGATTTCACTCTGGACCAACCGGATACTGATACCTGGCGGCACGCCCAGGCCGGGGCCGAGATGATATTTTCGATAAGTCCGGGAGAAGTTGTGTCTATCGAAAAGGAGGGAGCCGATTTGGAGGAGGTTCTTTTAAAGCTAGTTTCCAAAGACCTCGATTTCGTTTTGATTGAGGGTTTCCGTGAGGCTGAAAATATTCCTAAATTAATGATAGCGAGAGATGAAGAGGAAGCTTCTCAATTGGACGATGACTTTACTGTCGGATTTGTTGGAAAGGGAGTTGGAGATAAATCGGTTATGAAAAAGGAGGATATAATTTCTATGGCTGACTTCCTGGAAGAAAAGGCGATTCCACCGGTGGGGGGACTAGACTGTGGAGAATGTGGGTATACCAGCTGCAGAGAATTTGCCCTTGCGGCCATCGACGGGAATGCTCCGAAGGACGGATGCGTGGCCCTCGGTGGACAGGTTTCTTTGAAGGTCGACGGTAGGAATGTTCCCCTAAAACCCTTCATTAAGGATCTGATAGCCAAAACCATTTCGGGAATGGTTTCTTCGCTGAGAAAAACAGAGGGGGACAAGATCGAGATCGAGGTGAAAAGTGATGAAAGATAATTATGGTAGACCCACTACGAGTCTTAGAATTTCGGTTACTCAAGACTGTAATTTGGATTGTTTTTACTGTCATAAAGAGGGCTGTGAGGACGAAGATCGAGAGATGGCTCCCGAGGAGATTGAGGAATTGGTTAGAGTGGCTGCGGAATTTGGAATTGAGAAAGTTAAGGTTACAGGGGGAGAGCCATTGGTTCGCGATGACATAGTCGATATTATCTCGGTTATTTCTCAACCACAGATTGAGGACGTCTCTCTAACCACCAATGGCGTGGGGCTGTCTGAGAAGGCCGAAGAGTTGGCCGAGGCAGGTCTGGATAGGGCGAATATCAGTTTGGATACTTTAAATGAAGATACCTACGAGCGTATTTCGGGTAAACCCTTCCTAAGCGAAGTTTTGGATGGGATAAGTGCTTCTTTGGAGGCGGGACTGTCCCCAGTCAAACTGAACACTCTAGTCTTGGACGGAATAAATGACGATGAAATCGACGACTTGATCGAATATTCTTTAGAGGAGGATGCTATACTCCAGCTTATTGAACTGGAGAAGGTCCTCCCCGAGAACGAGAAAATTTATGAGAAGTATCATTGCGATTTGGATCAAATCGAAAATTACGTTTCAGAGAGGGCTTCCGAGGTCGAGACACGATGGCTCATGAACGCCCGACGTAAGTATATCGTAAATGGAGGAGAAGTTGAAATCGTAAATCCCATGCATAATTCGGAATTTTGCAGGTATTGCACGAGGCTCAGAATGACGTCTGGTGGATATCTGAAACCCTGTCTGATGAGAAATGATAATCTCGTAGATGTTTTGACGCCTGTGAGAGAGGGTGAAAAAGAAGGAGTTAGAAAAGCTTATGAGACTGCGATAAAGAGACGGGAACCATACTTCAAAAAATAGCATCTAAGTTAGGAAAAGAGACTTTATCCTCTAGTAGTTCTCGAGGAAGTCAATTTCCTTCTCCTCTAATTCGAGTTCCTCGGATATTTTATCGGCCGATTCTTTGTCGTTTTGAAATATCGTCGACAGGTAGGGCAAGAAGTCCCTAATTGCGCGGTTGCTGGAGACGTGATATTCTTCCCTGATTTTCCCCGCCAAACCCTCCCGAATTCCCCGCTTCTTCTTGCTCCTGCCATAGGCCTTTCTATAGCTTGGATATCCAAATCTACCTTTACCCGCTTTACCCTTTCTTGAGGTGGCTACTCCTGCGCTCATTAAGTCCGAGGCATATTTCCACAAGCTGTAGTTTTGAGTTCTATTTACTCTTCCGAGGAATATGTCAGCCCTTGCCAAATCCTCATAGGCATCGGCTAGGTCGGGGATGTTTCCCATCATCTTCGGAAGATTTTCTTCGATCCAGTCGATAATGTCGTCGGGGGTTTCATCGAAGTCGAGGACAGCCTCTCTAGCTTCCTTAGCATTTCTAGTTTTCTTCAATTTTCCTAAAACGGAAAACACGTCTGTTTCTCTGTCGCGTTCCCGCGTCGACATGTCTTCCTTGGTAACCTTTTTCCTCCCTTGGGAGATCGCTTGAAAGTCATTAATCGCCGATCTGAGATCTCCGTTCGCTCTATCACCTAGTATCTGAAGTACCTCTTCGTCGGCATCGATTCCCTCTTCCTCAGCTATTTGCCTGAGAACCTTGGCTATAGAACTTTTCCGGAGCCTTCTGAAATTCACTTTCTTAGATTTTCTCTTGATTCCGCCCGGAATATCGTATTGGTCGTTCCCGATCAAGATTATTGGATTCTGAGTTTCCTTCAGGAGCTTTGAGATGGCTTTGTTTCCTCCTCTATCGGCCGTTCCATGGACGTTGTCGGCCTCGTCCAGAATTATCAATCTCTTTTGCTTCTTCCCCGTCAGAGAGCCCATACTGGCGGCAGAGCCCGCAATTCGCTCGATTTCCTTCTTTGTCCGTTTATCGCTGGCGTTGAGTTCTATTTTGTCCCAACCCATCTCATCCGCGAGAGCGCTCGCGGTTGCGCTCTTTCCGGTTCCGGGGGGCCCGTAATATAGTAGTGCCTTTTTATCGGGAGTTCCATCTTCCCATTCTTCGGCCCAATTTCGAGTTTCCTTGATTGCTCTACCCTGAGCTGCGACCTCGTCCAGCTTCTTCGGCCTATATTTATCGGTCCAAGATTCGGTCATTGCTAGACCCCAACTTAATATATCCAAAAGGCAGGCTTATCAGTTTTCGCGCGATTTCGGAGCAGTTATTTTCGAATCTAGTGAATACTTAAAAAGAGAAGACCGATTAGCTGAATACAAATGGTAGAAAATAGGAAAGAAATCAGCAAGTATATGGCCTATCTCCTGCGCCATGAACCTTCGGGTTTGGACGTATCGAATGAGGGGTTCGTGGGACTATCCCCTCTCATTGATAAGCTGCGCGATAGATGGCCCGAGATAACGAAGGAAGATATCCGGGAAGTTGTTGAGAGAGATCCGAAGGGAAGATACGAGATTAAGGAAGGAAAAATTAGAGCGCGATATGGACATTCGATCGATGTTGAGCCCACTCTTAATGAGGCGACCGCGGATGTTCTCTATCATGGTACCACATCTCAAGCGACTCAGAACATTTTGGAAGAGGGATTGAAATCGAAAGGGCGTCAGAAGGTTCACCTTTCCGCGACCGTTGAAGATGCGATGGAAGTGGGAAGGCGCAGAACGAAAAATCCCGTGATTTTGAGGATAGACGTGGGAGAAGCTCAAAGTGAGGGAACTAAAATAGAGAGGGCAAGCGATAAGGTGTTTGTTGCGGACTATATCCCTTCTAAGTTTATTTCGATAGAGTACGGGGTAGACTAAAGTTTTCCTTAAGGAGGATTTGAGATTTTTGAGAAGATTCTAAATTATTCTTCTTTCCAGGATATAGCATCGACAGGACATCCATCTATCGCCTGTTGTATTGTTTCTTCATCAGCGCCTTCAGGATCCTTAACTGATGATTTTCCATCATCTCCTATTTCGAAAACTTCTGGAGCTATTCCTACACAGACCATATGCCCCTGACAAGTATCCTTATCTACTACAGGTTCCTTCATAATTCGACCTCCTTGTTTTCACTTTCCTCTTAATAAATATTTAGTTCTTGCCCATTTGAGGCCATATAGAATTTCTGAAGAACGATATTAACTATCGTTATCGAGGAAGATTTAATTGAGTGCTTGTACAATCTTTAAATAGATATATTAAAGTGGAGGTGAGATTTTTTGACTGACCATTCTTGCAAGGACGATCTATTTTGTGGAGTGAATGTCCCTTCCACAGAGGATGTGGATGAGATGACAGCTTTGGAGAAGAAACATGCTGTGATAATCGATGCTCCGGATGAAGTTGAAGAAAACGAGCCCTTTGAAGTTGAAGTTAGAGTAGGGGAGTACAAAGAGCATCCCAATGAGCCGGGCCACTTCATAGAGTGGATGGAGCTCTATTCCGGGGATACTTTCTTAGCTCGTCTCGATTTGACTCCGGAAAAGAGCCACTACGTAATGAAAACCACTGTAAAACTGGATCACGCCCATCCGCTAAAGGCTTGGGCAAAATGTAATCTGCATGGACTTTGGGAAGGAATGAAGGACATTGAGGTTAAATAAAAACCTCTCTTCTCTATTTTTATCAATCTCTTCTTCAGAAAAAGAATAAAAAAGAAAGATGTCGGCCTCACTAAGGTTACCTTTTAGAACATTGAGTTAGTAGTAAGCTTTCATCTCTTCTTTAGCTCGCTCCCCGATTTCCTTGCCGTACTTTTTCCCGAATTCTTCGTAAGTGTTGACTATGTCGTCGGTTATTGATGGACCCACTGACTTTAGAGCTTCTTCGAAGTGCTCATTCTTAATTTCATTTGTTTCGATATCTTCTCTCAGCGCCAGCATACCAGCTTCCTTGCACACAGCTGCAATATCAGCTCCACTGTATCCTTCTGTTTTGGCTGCAAGATCTTCCAGATTGACGTCGTCCGACAATGGTGACTCTCGAGTGTGGATTTTGAAAATTTCTTCTCTGGCTTCCCCATCCGGTGCTGGTACCATCATAACACGGTCAAATCGGCCCGGTCTCAGGAGAGCCGGATCGACTAAGTCAGGCCTGTTTGTGGCTCCAATTACTACCACGTTTTCTAGCTTTTCCAGCCCGTCGATTTCCGTGAGAAGTTGGCTTATCACCCTTTCTCCTACTTGGGATCCTGAATCTCTTCTTCCTCTTTTCGGAACCATCGCGTCGATTTCGTCGAAGAAAATCACTGCCGGGGCCGCTTGTCGGGCTTTCTTGAAGGTTTCTCTTACTGCCTTTTCGGATTCACCGACCCACTTTGATAGGAGTTCAGGTCCTTTGATGGAAACGAAGTTCGAGTCGCTCTCCGTGGCTACTGCTCGAGCTAACATAGTTTTACCGGTTCCTGGAGGACCGTGAAGCATTATGCCGTGAGGTGGTTCTATTCCCAAATTTTCAAAGGCTTCGGGAGTCTTTAAGGGCCACTCAACGGCTTCCCTCAACTGCTGCTTGGAGTCTTCCAAACCTCCGATGTCGTCCCAGTGCGTATCGGGTACCTGAACCAGGACTTCCCGCATTGCTGAAGGTTCTACCTGTCCTCTTGCGCCACGGAAGTCATCTTTCGTGACTTCTAGTTTTTCCAGAGTTTCGGAGGGGATTCTTTCTTCATCCAATTCGATTTCAGGTAGTATTTTTCTGAGTGAATTCATCGCTGCTTCTCTGGCGAGTGCGGCTAGGTCAGCGCCTACATATCCGTGGGTGTTATCGGCGAGTTCTTCCATGTCGACGTCCTCACCCATGGGCATTCCTCGAGTGTGAATCTGCAAGATTTCCTTCCTTCCGTCTCTATCGGGAACTCCTATTTCGATTTCTCTGTCAAATCTTCCCGGCCGACGCAGCGCTGGATCAACGGCATCTACACGGTTAGTTGCTGCAATGACGATTATCTTTCCACGGGCTTCTAGCCCGTCCATCAGGGATAGGAGCTGAGAAACTACACGCTGTTCGACGTCTCCTGAAACTTCCTCTCGTTTGGATGCGATTGCATCGAGTTCATCTATGAATATTATAGAGGGTGCATTTTTCTTCGCTTCTTCGAAAATATTTCTCAACTTCTTTTCTGATTCTCCGTAGAACTTCGACATAATCTCCGGCCCGGCAATGGACTGGAAGTGTGCATCTGACTCATTTGCTACGGCTTTTGCCGTCAGAGTCTTACCCGTTCCGGGCGGTCCATGAAGTAGAACTCCTTTCGGTGGTTCAATTCCGAGCCTATCGAAAAGCTCCGGATGTCTGAGAGGAAGCTCCACCATCTCTCGAACTCGTTGAATCTCTTTGTTTAGCCCTCCGATGTCTTCGTAGGTTATAGCTGGGGCAGAGGCTTCTTCTATGTCAGCGGCCTGTGAAGAGACGTTCAGATTTGTGCCTTTTGTGACTAGGACTATATCATCAGGTTCGGCATTTGTAACTACGAATCTTAATTCACCTAGTCCAAAAGACGATGAAGGTGTCATTTCCTGAAACATTCCACCAAAGATTTGCGAGAAGATGTCACCTTGGAGTCCTGTGGGGGAAATGATATCTCCCTTTGAAGCCGGTCTTCCAATTAGACTCCGTTTAAGCGCACGCCCACCACCACGAATTTGGATATTTTGATCGGTGGGAGCAATAGTAATTCTTTCGGCTTCTTTCACGTCTGCCTCACGGACTTCGACTTTTTCACCAATAGAGGTACCAGTGTTACGGCGTTCCAGACCGTCGAGCCTTATTATATCCAGACCCTCGTCTTCTCTATAGCTCGATCTAACGATAGCAGCCGATTTTTTAGTGCCCTCTACTTCGATGATGTCTCCTTGTTTTACTCCTAGTTCCTTCATGGCTTCCCTGCTAATTCTTGCAACACTTCTGCCGACATCTTGTTGTCTACGTGCTTCTGCAACTGTCAATTCGATTTCTTTTTTTCCTTCGGTTGGCAATATTTCTCACCAAGATAAGATATATTTTTAATAACCTTATAAAGTTTTTGTTGTATATACAACAAATATCTACTTTTCTCTTTTTACCACGAATTTTTTCCACTTCAGATGTGAATCATATTTTTTGAATATCCTTTCTACCTTTTTGGCGTGATCCTTGTCAATTAACAAGGCGCTCCGGTTCACGAAGTCCCAAACGTCTTTAGGTATTTCGTCTAAGATTCCATCCGTGTGTTTTTTCCCCGATTTAGTCTTATAATCATAACCCCGAAGCTCCCTATAGAATAAAGTTGCTTTCGATCCTTTCGTCTTTATGTCCCATAGTAGAAGTACCCTTTCCATTTTTCTGTTAATTGTTGTATATATAACAAGATTTAAAAATTTCCCCGGTTGTTGTATATATAACAATTAACCTTTTTATCGAGAAGTCTCCTTCCCAATTTTGATCGGGTAGGTGATGAATCGATACTTTTTTTGTTGATAATGGATATTTTGGAAGGTAGAGAGGTTCCGAGTCTATATGCCGAGTTCGAACAGCCGAGTGTTCGAGCGTCAGGCTCTTCCGCAATAGATACGTGGGAGGGTTCGGAACGGGGTTCCAGTGACCGAACCCATAACTCGGGCGGAAGATAGTTACGGACAGATAGTAGTGGATGTCCCGAAAAGCAGTGCAAGTCCCGGGAACCTGCAAGGAGTGGCGAACCGTGTTCGCCTGAGAGACCGCCGTGTAGCGGGGCACTAATCTCGGATGTCGGTCTCGTGAATGGGTGGAAGCACCTTCCAAATGAAATTTGGTGGGTGAGGAGGTCACCAAACCACATTCTTAAATCTAGATTTGCTCAAATCACTTATTGAGAAATGAATGATCTGAAGAGAGCCCAACTAGTATTGGAAAAAAAGGACCTGAATCTTGCTATAGTAAGGGACGGAGAGCTGATTTTCGAGTCAAAAGCCCCTGGTGTGGAAGGCCTCCTCAAGGCCGAAGGGGAACTTGGAGGTGAGGTTAGAGGCTCCTCACTAGGTGATAGAGTTGTTGGACGAGCGGCTGCTTTGATTAGCGTTTATATGAAAATGAGAGCCGTTTTTGGAAAAATAATGAGTGAGGGAGCAATTGGCTTGTTGGGAAGTTATGACATCAATCAAGAGTACGACGAGAAAGTCCCCTTTATAGAGAACGAAGATGGAGAACCTTGCTCATTTGAGAAGTTAGTCGAGGATCATGAAGATCCGGAGATAGCATTTAAAGAGATAAAATCCCACGTCCAAAAATCCCGATTCTAATAAATTTTCCAATTATTTCCACAGGATTTCTAATTTTTACTTTAAATATACTCTCGATACAAAGGTGAATTGGGCCGAGATTTTTAGAAACCCTCAAACTCGACAAATTTAGACTCGTAGGGGAGACTTTTGAGAAAAAAGCGAATGCTCCTGATTTTATTGGCCGCCGCTTCAGTTATTGTCCTATTCGTCGTAACGCAAAGCGTTTCTAGATCATCTCCCGAAAAACAGAACCCGAATTATGAAGCGATAGCTAGAATAAAGGAGTGGATCGATGGCGATACGATTAGGGTAGAGATTTTGCGAGTCCCTGATCCTCACAGGGGCATTCAGGTAGCCAACGATAAAGTAAGGTTGGCCGGTATAGACACCGAAGAGACAACTCGAAAGGAGGCCGCTAAGGAACACAGCGAAGTTGAAAATATGAGCCAACAGGAGTACGAAAAGACGAATTATTACGAAAGAGCCATTGAAGCGAAGGAATTCGTCAAGTCACTAGCTCCCTCAGGAAGTAAAATTTATCTAGATATTGACGACCTCGCTTATGGCAAGGACCCATATCGAGGATATTACGGCCGCATTATAGCCCTAGTCTACGTAAAAGATGAGAGTGGATGGACGAATCTAAATGCCAAGCTTTTGAGAAAAGGCCGTTCGACAAAGTCCCGAAAAAAATTAGCTTCTATTACTCCCCAATACGATTCCGAGTTTAAACCAGAAACTTGGCTTTCGGAGGACTACTCCTATAGTTGAGGAATATTGTGAGTCTTCGACCCCTAGAAAATTACTTAAACTATTCTTTTTTCCTTATAAGAGGGAGAAAATGACGAAGAAAGATGAGTGGACCAAGGAGAAATTTTTAGAAAGTGTAGAAGACGTAAATCCGGAGATATTGGAAATTCAGGAGAAGATTTATGATACTATTGAGGAGAGTAAGGAAATCGAGATAGACGGAGGAGAGGCTACTTACAGTTTCATGTTGCCTTCAACGGACAAAAAAGCAAGAATGGGGATACCAGCGGACGGGAGGATAATGATAGGTTTATCTGAGTTGTCCGAAGAGGAGCGGAGGGAATTGTCTTCGAGATTTTCCAATAAATTGAATGTAAATATAGATTCGGATAAGAAATGGTCAAAAGTTCTCCAGTTGGGCGAAGATCTGAAGGAAGAAGACATCGAAAGTTTTCTGAAAATTATCCTAGGCGAGTAAATCTGATAAGTTAATTGTATAGTAGATTGAATTCTTCGATTCGACATTTATAAATCAATCTTTTTTCTGTTTCAATTAACTTTACTTTCACTCACCCCTCCCCTCTTTCCTTAAAAAAGCTGGATAACCTTCAAAAATGGAGGTTGAAGAATGATTCCAATAGCAGATGATTCTATTTCTCTTTCTGATCAACAGCATTTGGAGCATAAATTGGGCCATATCGCCGATAAGATTAGAGATCAGGGTCAAAAACGCCGCCTTCTGGCTAAAGTCCTGAGGAAGGTAAAAAATGATATCCGGGCCCCTGTCGATCAAAATAATTGCGATTCGATCGAGTCAGAATTGGTTCATCCAATTGAACAAATTCCTCTTGAAGACCTTGACGTCTGCGGAGTTGATGGAGGCGTCCTTAGCAAACCATTGCATGGACTAGACCTTATTCTCGTGAGAGCGGTAGCGGCTATATTTAGCTATGAAGAAGGCAGTCTTCAGCACGCAGACTATCATCCGGGCGAAATGCCCATACCTCAATTAATAAACGTCCACGAGCCACTAGATTCTCGAGAACTGGATACTTTGGTTGGCCTGAAAAGACAGCTGACCGAGCTTCAAAAGGCAAAGGAAGCAGTGGAAAATTGGGATGTCGATGCCCTAATACTTGATGGTTCCGTTGTTCCACAATATGTTCATAATGCCTCCCACGCAAAAACTCGCAATCTTTACAGAGATCTCATCAATTCATTCACTGGGCTCTATCGGACTTGTTCGGAAAAGGACATTTTACTGTTGGGAGCTGTCGAAGATAGCCGAAGCACTAAAATGGCTAAGATTTTTCAGGAAGAGATTTTCCCTCGGGTTGCGGAGAACGGTCATCTCAACTCGGATGAACTTTCCTCTTTCGACGAGAACAAAAACGTTTTGATGAGTTCCCGCGACACGGCCTTCCTAGATTACTTCTTAGAAGCGGGTGAAAGGACCTTCGCCTTTAACTATGCCGAGGCCCCTGCAAATTTACTTGACGACTTGGGCGAGTGGAGAACTAGAATTTATGCTTTCTATGTAAAGCCTGTTCCCTATGATCGACCGACCAGAGTGGAAGTTCTAGGGACCGAGGATGAGAAGCTAGAGAGAATTGAAGAAGCAGCCTCAATGGTGAACACTCTCTCGGCTGCCCATGATGCGTGTGCTCTTCCCTCCGTATTGATAGAGGCCGATGCGAGGGCCGCATTGGCAGAAGAGGAAATTTCTATCCTTCGAGATAGTATTGCGGATCGATTGGAACCTTCCACAATGCTGGACCTCAGAAGAGAAAGGAGGCCCTTTTGATGAGTTCCGAAGTTGGGACAGTGATATGTACTCCGGATGGTCCTTCCGCCGGAGATTTTTCATTTGTCGTTACCCATCATGACGGTGAAATCCCGGTTCGCAGAGGTCAGTTTGTGGAATTGGAGGCTCCCGAAGGAAAGTTGATTGCCCAGGTTCAGAATATTAGAAAGACAAATCGCTACTTCATGAGACCGGAGTCCGTGAAGGAATACGAGAAAGGCAAAGATTCTCTGACTTCTATTTTTCCGGCCGAAAGATGGGAGTATATAGTGGCGGATGCTACATCTTCCGGAATACAGACAGGAGAGGGACTTGAGCAGGTTAGCTTCCCAGTTTCTCCGGGGGATAAGGTTTATGAAGCTGAAAAGGAGACACTTTCCGATTTTCTGGGAATCGAGGATAATGGTGGAATAGAACTTGGTAAACTGAGATATCATGATTTACCGGCAAAGCTGAACTTGACCAAGCTTCTTAGAAAACATGTAGCCATACTGGCAATGAGTGGAGCCGGAAAGAGCTATGCAGCCTCGGTTCTGATGGAAGAGCTTTTGGAACGGGATAGAGAAAAAGGACGAATTGCATCCGTAATAGTAGACGTTCATGGGGAATATACCTCTCTGGCGAATTCTTCCACGGGAGGAGTCGATTATTCCGACAGGGTCTCGATTGTGAGGGGGGAGAATGTGAAAATAGGGGTTCCCAATATGAGTGCTTATCGGTTCAGGGAATTCGCTCCAGATATGTCCGGTAGTCAGACCCGTGAACTAAATAGGGTCTTGAGCGAGCTAAGATCTGAGATGAGGAATGGCCGAGGTAGTTATGGGATTGACGATGTAATCGCCAAGGTAGAAGAGAACGGGGAGTCCAACAAGCAGTTAAGGAGAGCTTTATTGGATAGATTGTACGATTTGAAATCTTTGGATATATTTGGTAAGAATGATTATCCGAGCTGGAAGGAACTCGTAGAGCCGGGAAAGGCCTCCATACTAGACCTGAGCCGGGTTTTCAACCTCAGGAAGAAGAGAGTTATTCTCACCTATTTCGCACGGGAACTTTTCAAGAAAAGGAAGTCCGGGCAAGCTCCTCCCTTTGCTATGCTTTTAGAGGAGGCTCATCAATTCGCGCCATCTCAGCGTTCTGCTATTTCCGACTCAATTTTAAAGACCATTGCTCGGGAGGGTCGGAAGTTCTATGCTTCCCTTGTATTGATTAGTCAGAGACCCGTGAGGTTATCTACTACCGTCCTCTCTCAGGCCAATACCAATGTTATACTTAGAGTCACGAACCCATATGATCTCGATCATATAAAGAAATCGTCGGAGAGAATCACAAAGGATACTGCCGATATAATTTCTTCCCTCCCCGTGGGACAGGCTCTGGTTGTGGGAGAAGCTGTAAATCACCCGGTGTTCATGAATGTACGCCAGAGGAAGTCCGAGGAACCGGAACATGGAGCTGGACTGGAGGAAGTTGCCAAAAGGTATGAAGAGGAGAGAGAACAGGAGATGGAAGACGTTGAGGCCTTCATGTAGGTTTATCCTTTTTTGAGAAGTCTCCTTCCAAAATATCTGATTTGGGTAGATGATGAATTGAAATTTACTTTTACTGATTCTTCACTTACAACTGAGAAGAACTGGGTAGAGGTAGTTTACTCACTAGCGTATTCGGAGAGAAATTCCTCCAAACCTTCTATCTCGAGTTCGTAGTGAGTCTCATTGTCGCCCAGAGCTTCTCCTCCAAGCTCCTCAAATGTCTGCTTATTCATTTCAAGTATTTCCTCGGGAGAGCACTTACCCGTAAGCTTGGCTTCTATATCGGACCCTATAAGCTCCATTTCCCCGATTATAAAGGCTTTGATAGTTTCCTCATTTACCGGCACACCATTCTCTTCCAAAGCTTCTTTAATCGCCAAGAAACCGGACTTATCCATCTATTATCCCCATACTAGTAGTGGTTCTATGAGCTTAATAACAATCCATCATTTTTTATCTTTTTATCGGAGAAGACACCTTCCAAACCGGAGGTTTGGTGGGTGATGAATCCGATATGTTTTAATTGCCTTGGGCGAGAGAATGAGAATAACTGGTTCACGGTATGTCTGAAACGGGACCTAGTGGGCTGTGAACGGGGGCACCAGTGGCAGTGCCCCGAACTCCATAGCTACGACCCGACCTCTGGATACTCGCCTATGGCGGGAGACAAGTCGGTGAGCGGAGGAGAACCCTCGAAAATGGCTATGAAGAGTCGGTGGCTCTCCACGCCACTTCCACCGGTAACACCTGAATCTCGGATTGGAAGGGTGCGAATGGGTGGAAGCCCCTGCCTAATCGGAGATTAGGAAGGGGAGGATGTCACATGGATTAGCTAATCATCCCAATGGTGATATTTTGAGTAGGAAGATTTCTATTTCGGCAGAAGATTTTGAGGTAGAAGCGACTCTTTTAGAAGAAGAGAGGCCCCAGACCTGTGACGAGATTTGGAATTCCCTCCCCTTTGAGGGAAATGCAAAGTTCTACAAGGAAGAAATTTTCTTCGATATACCGGTCGAAATTGACCCAGAGGATGCCACACCAACCACTACCAAGGGAGACATCTCCTATTGGCCCGAGGGCCCGGCATTTTGCATTTTCTTTGGGGAATCCCAGCCAGTTAGTCCAGTAAATACCTTTGCCAAAGTCGATAAGAATGTAGAAAATTTTGCGAATATTGATGAAGGCACAGTGATTAGGGTCAGGAAAACCGAATAGTGTCCCAGGCGATAGATAAAAGAGAGAGAAAAGCCTCTTTTAATTTGAAGGGAGAGTCGATTTTTTGCCTGATTTGAGAGGAAAAGATCTAATAACAACTCAAGATTGGTCGAAAGAGGAGATTATCCAGACCATTGAGCACGCCAAAGAGATGAAGGAGCAGTATAAAAATGGAGAGCTCAAAAAACCCCTAGACGGCAAAACGTTCTTCATGCTCTTTTATAACCCCTCTACCCGTACCCGGGCCTCTTTTGAGGCGGCCATGACGGCACTCGGCGGCCATGCACCTTTCGTCGACATCAACACGACTCGGGTGAGTGAAGGAGAGGATCCAAAGGATGTGGCCAAAGTATACGAGAGGTATGGACAAGGACTCGGAATTAGAATTCTCGAGGAAGCGGTCGACTACGTTTATGGAAGAGCCCATGATTTTGTCACTAAATTTGCCGATAATGCCGATATCCCCGTTGTCAGTATGGCCCATGACAAGTACCACCCCTGTCAAGGCCTAGCCGATTTATTAACTATTCAGGAACTAGTCCCCGATTATGAGGGAAAGGATTACGTGATTTCTTGGGCCTATTCCGAGGAAAATAGATCTTGGTGCAGTGTCCAGGAGGAGGCCCTAATTATGTCCCGGTTCGGATTGAATGTTACTATGGCCATGCCGGAAGAGTTTGATCTGGATCCTGAGATTATGGACACCTGCAGAAAGAACGCGAAAAGCAACGACTGCGAGTTTAATATTTCCCGTGATATGGACGAGGCAATCGAGGGAGCCGATATAGTGTTTCCACGAAGTTGGGTGAGCCACGATTGTATGATGGAGGGGATACAGGAGTTCGGCAAGGAGAAAGAATTGGAGTTGCACGGGAAATATAGAGATTGGAGACTTACAAGGGATAGGATGGATAAAATGACCGATGACGCAATAATGACGCATGTGATGCCGGTTTTAAGAGGTCAAGAAGCGGACGATGAGGTCGTTGATAGCCCTCAATCCGTAATTTATCACCAGGCGGAAAACAGGTTGCATGCTCAAGTTTCCATTCTGGATCTTCTTCTGGGGAATTAAAGACTTTAAAATCTGAGCCCTCAGAGCCTACATAAGAGCTTTATGTTATCATTTAGACCAGAAAAAAGTATAGGGTGCCGTTTTGTCAGATTTTGAGGAAATCGAAGAAGAGCTGGAGGAAGAGGAACTCGAAGAAAAAGGACCGGAGGCAATCAAAAGGAAGTTTGAAGTTGTAGAGAAAGAACTTAAGAATACTTCTAACCTAGAGTGGGATTATTCTAAAAAATTATTGAAGGTTGGCATGGCGACTTGGATCTTTGGGATCTCTGCTTATGTGGCGGCCGTGATGATATTTAAAGGACCTCTTTTTATTCTAGAAGCACCCCCTATTTCCAAAGCATTATTAATAGCAGCTGGAGCTGCTCCAGTATTAGTTACCGTGCTTTTCGTACAAAATTATCGAAGAAAAATAAATCGTCTAGAGAGGATTAGGAAGCAACTTTTGGCAAACTATGAAGAGGAGCTCTTGAAAAAGGTAGAGGATGATAATATAGACTGAATATCTAATGTATGTTTTCTCTAAAGCTTTCTGGCGGGAATGGAAATGAGTAAACCTAGTGATTTGCATGAGTCCTTACAGGACACTTTAACTAAAGAAGAGTTGGAGGAGTTACCCACATCTTTTGATATTGTTGGAGACATTGCTATCCTCAAGCTCCCGGATTCACTTTTGGATAAAAAGGAAGAGATTGGAAAAGGCCTGATGGAAGTCCATGGTCATTTAAGCACGGTTTTACTCCAGACCAGTCCTGTGAGTGGGGAATATAGGACGAGGGATCTTGAGATAATTGCCGGGGAATCTAAAACTGAGACTGTTCATAGGGAACACGGATGTTCCTTTAAGGTAGACTTATCCAAAGCTTATTTCTCCCCCAGACTCGCTCATGAGAGATTTAGAATTGCTAAAAAGGTGAAAACGGATGAAGTAGTAACGAATATGTTTGCTGGAGTCGGATGTTACTCCGTTTTGATTGCCAAACATGCCCAACCGGAGAAAGTTTATTCAATTGACAAGAACAGCGCGGCAGTGGAATACATGAAAGAGAATATCAGGACGAATAAGACCAGCGCTACAGTAATACCCATTGAAGGAGATGCTAGAGAGGCTATTGAGGAACATCTCCAAGGAGTTTCCGATAGGGTTCTGATGCCCCTTCCCGAATTTGCTAGAGATTTCTTCGATGCTGCTATTCAGACCTTAAAATCCGAGGGCGGTATTATCCATTTTTACGATTACGGGGAAGAACCGGATCCCTTTGAGTCATCCTTGGAGTTTGCTCGGGAGAATGTAGAAGATAGAGAAATAAAAGTAAGGGAAAAAAATATTGTCCGTTCATATGCCCCAAACTTGTATCATGTAGTATTGGATTTGGAATTAAGTACAACAGAAAAGCAAGAATAAGCTTTTTAGTTTAGTTATATTTTTAAAGTCAGCATTCAGATTATTACTGGATGGAGGAAGAAAATTGTCTAGAATGCTTGCGAGCAGTTTGAGGGACATGCGTGTTCTGACTGATAAGGGCTTGAGAGTAGGAAACATTTTCGACCTAGAAGTGAATGAAGATTCGGGGAAAATAGAGACTCTTGTTGTAAAACCGGAGTCTAAGGAGATATCTAAAAATCTATCCACCGATGAAGATGGAAACGCACTTGTACCTTTCAGTTCTGTGGTTGCAGTTAGAGATTACATAGTTGTCAACGAGAATAGCTTGGCTGTGCAAAAGCTGAAGAAGCCTTAAGTTACCATCCGAAATGAAGCCTGATTGCGAACTTCTCGGGCAGGCCAAAACGCTTAGTCTTCTCTTCAACTTTATTAATATCGTATTCTACTCTTTCATTAGAGACTTCTATTTCGTTTCCCAATTCTAATATCATATAGCTGGCATTAGGATTTTTATCTCTCGGCTGCCCGACGGACCCCGGATTTAAAACCATTTTCCCTTGAATCATCCTTTTCAGAGGGACATGCGTATGTCCGAGAACGATTATGTCTGAATCCGCTTCTTGTGTCATTTTGACTAGAGCTTTATTTGAAACTCCCGGGCGAATGTATTCCTTTAAGGGATTTCTTGGAGATCCATGAGCCAGAAAAATTTCATAATCTTCCTCGACGAGTTCCTCAATCGTGTTTAGTTTTTTTAGGAAATCAAAATTATCTTCTTTTAATTTAGCGCGAGTCCATCTTGCAACTCGTTCTGCTCTATCGCCGAGGGAGCTATACTTTTCCTCGACCACGGCGTGATCGTGATTACCGAGAACCGAGAGGATATCCTCGGATTTGATGAGCTCTACTAACTCATTCGGCTGGGGACCAAAACCGACTAGATCTCCAGCACAGATAATTCTATCCACTTCTGGCATATCTTCGACAACTGCTTCAAGGGCTGTAATGTTAGAATGAGGGTCGGAAATAACCCCTATTTTTTTCATAGAACCAACTTTGATTATTCAATTCGTTCTAGGGATAGTTCAAAGGTTTGGTCATTGATTGACCATTCTTTTTCGTATCCACGTTTCGATACCTCCGTTATACCTCCGATTTCGATATTCCTGATTCTTACCTCTTTCTTGATGTAATCTTCCTGATTTCTCAGGAACTTCTTGCTTTCCTCGCTTTCGACTCCTATGGAGACGTCTACTTCTTCTTCCATCTCCAGATCCATCTCCTTTCTCATTTCCTGAAGCCTTCTCACGACATCGCGTGCAAGTCTTTCCGATTCCAATTCCTCAGTAACAGTAGTGTCGATCACGACATCACCGTAAGGAGATTCAGCACTTACCAATTCTCCGGGAAGTTCATCCAGAGAGAGATTATTTAATCCTACCTTGATTTTTTCTCCCTTCACGGTCAAGCCTAGGAAACCTTGCGACTCGACTTGTTTGCGGATTTGTTCCAAGTTCATATTCTCAATTATATTTTTGATCTCGGGGGCCAGATCCCCAAATTGATCTTCGAGAGAGTCCATGTCGACTTCACACACCAAGTTTATCTTCTTGGAGAATTCCTCCTCGGTCATTACCTCTACTTCCTTACAGTTAAGCTGATTTAGCAGTATTTTTTCCAGCCTTTGGGCGGATTCCTTGATTTCTTCTTCGTCTGCCTTTATGATTACCCTCTCTACTGGCCAACGTCTCTTCAATTCTTCCTTTTGCCTGGCCTTTGACCCCGCTTCCACGAATTTTCGAATTACCTCCATGTCTTCCTCCAGCTGCTCTTTGATTTTTTCTTCCCTAACTTCGGGCCAGGAAAGTTGATGAACGCTTTCAGGCCGAGAAGGCTCCGCGGCAAATATCATCTTCCTATACATTTCCTCCGTAACGTGTGGGAGCAGGGGAGCCGATATTCTAAGCAAGAGATCAAAGACCTTGTAAAGTGTGTAATAGGCTGCTTCCTTTTTCGGATCTTCTTTTTCAATCCAGGTCCGCCTTCTAACCAGCTGGATGTACCATCTACTGAGATCTTCTAGAATAAAGGATTCGAGCGTTCTAGTGGCTTTGTGGAAATCTCTGTCTTCTAAGTGTTCCGTCACATCAGCGATAGTTTCGTAAGTTCGGGAAATTAACCACTTGTCCTCGATCAATAGATTTCCCTCTATCTCTTCTTCACTGGTCTGAGTGGGATCGTAATTGTCCAGGCTCATGTATGTTGTTGCAAAGACAAAACTATTCCAGAGTACCTTAATCAAACGGTCCGCTACTTCGAGTTCGTCCCAACTGAAGCGTAGTTCCTCCCAGATGGGGCTAGTATGGAGCATGTAGAATCTTAATGCATCGGCCCCGTATTCCTCCACGATTTCCGAGGGTTCTACCACATTTCCGAGTGACTTCGACATTTTCCTCCCCTTCTCGTCGAGCGTGAATCCGTGCATTGCTGCCTCCCGATAAGGGAGGTCATCGAAGGCAATCATTGAGGTGACCTGCTGGCTGTAGAACCATTTCGTGACTTGATCCTCACCTTCCGTGATGAAGTCGCTGGGCCAAAGTCTCTCCTTTTCCTTCTTCCTTTTGGGGTATCCTAGGCTGGCCCACGGTGCAATGCCTGAATCGAACCAGACATCTAGCACATCGGGAATCCTATTCATTTCTCCTTCGCAGTTGGGGCAATCGATGGTGATTTCGTCGACATCGGGCCTGTGGAGATCTATTTCATCGAAATCTTGTTTCGCGTTTCGCCGAAGCTCCGATTTACTTTCGATTAATTTCGTACTTTCGCAGATGTCGCACTTCCAGATGGGCATCGGGATCCCCCAATACCTTTGTCTGGAGATGCACCAATCTCCGACGGATTTGACGCCATCATTGTATCTTTTTTCAGCCCAGTCGGGTACCCATCGAACTTTTTCGGTATTCTGTTCCAGAATATCGGGCTTGATTTTGCCGACGTCTATGAACCATTGATCGGTTGCCCGGAAAATTAGCGGAGTTTGACAACGCCAGCAATGAGGATATGAGTGTCTGATAACCCCCCTTTTCATCAGTACATCTTTCTCTTCTAAATCGTCTAGAATTTGCTCGTCGGCATCCTTTATATACATTCCTTCATATTTGCCGGCCTCTTCGGTGAATTTTCCCTCCGAGCCTACAGGACTGAATACCGGTAGGTCGTTTTCTTTCCCGACTTCAAAGTCCTCTTCTCCGTGGCCCGGTGCAGTGTGTACACAACCGGTACCTTCCTCAATCGTTACATGTTCTCCGGTGATCACTCTGTGTGCAGATTTGAATTCATTTTGTTTAGGTACCTCTTCCAGCATCGGGTGTTCGTATCTCAGGCCTTCAAGTTCCTCCCCCTTGACTAGATCCACCATTTTGTAATCGTATATACCGAGTTCACCCATAACTTCGGAAACTAGTGCCTCAGCTAGAATGTAAGTATTCTCTCCCACCTCCACCTTGGCATAACGTAGGTCCGGGTGCACAGCGACAGCTACATTGGCCGGAATTGTCCAGGGAGTAGTTGTCCATACTAGCAAATATTCATCGGAAGTATAGGTAAGTTTAAAACGCGCGTAAAGAGAAGGATCTTTCACCTGTCTATATTCTCCACGAACTTCGTGTTCCGCGAGAGCGGTTTCACACCTGGGACACCATTGAATCACCTGCATTCTCTTTTCCATTAGGTCTCTTTTCTGAGCCTGCTTCAAAGTCCACCATGCGGATTCAAGGTAGTCGTTCTTGAAAGTAAGATAAGGATTATCCCAGTCCATCCAAACCCCTAGTCGCTGGAATTGCTCACTCATTATGTCCTTGTGTTTTATGGCCCAATTCTTACATTCGTTTATGAATTTCTTGATGCCAATTTCTTCTTCAATATCCTTTTTCGATTCGATTCCAAGCTTTTCTTCGACCTTTACTTCGATTGGTAGACCATGACAGTCCCACCCTGGCTGTTTTCGGACGTTGTGACCTTGCATAGTCTTGAGCCGTAAAACTGTATCTTTTATCAGCTTGTTCCAGGCAGTCCCTAGGTGGATGGTCCCACTGGCATATGGTGGGCCGTCGAGAAAGTACCAGTCCGGGCCGTCTTCGTGCGTCTTCTTCACCTTTTCGTAGATGTCCTCAGATTCCCACCAATCTTGGATTTCTTCTTCCTTTTCGGGTGCGTCATATTCTTTAGGGGCTTCTTCAATCATTTTCCCACCGACTTCATCCGTTTAGTTTTGTCTCTTTTTACTTATAGGGGGTGAATTCTGGATTTTTAACTCTATTCCCAGTCTCAGCCAGATGTTCTCATTGGAATGAAACTTTTGGGGTATTTATCTTTTTATCGGAGAAGACACCTTCCAAAACGGAGGTTTGGTGGGTGATGAATCCGATATGTTTTAATTCCTTTGGCGAGAGAATGAGAATAACTGGTTCACGGCATGTCTGAGACGGGACCTCGTTCGAGTCTCCGAAGCCGAGTTCGGAGGCGTCAGGACCTCGGGGATTGAATCCCCCGAAGGGCCGTGAATAGGGGTACCAGTGGCAGTGCCCCGAACTCCATAGCTACGACCCGACCTCTGGATACCCGTCTATGGCGGGAGACAAGTCGGTGAGCGGAGGAG